>DLWR01000120.1:518-654 GCA_003444795.1 Cryomorphaceae bacterium | reverse complement strand
TTCTTCTTCTTCTGTGGTTTCGCCCAATTGCACCACGGCACCATACCGAGCCAAACGCGCATAGACGGGCTTCCCGGTTATGGGATCCTCTCCAAGTAGGCGCTGACCACTTGCACGGCTAGCATCTGCGGACTCC
>DLWR01000120.1:0-266 GCA_003444795.1 Cryomorphaceae bacterium | reverse complement strand
CAATGAGTTTGTTGAAATCTCGGTAGAAATCGGCCAGAACTTCCGTCCAGGGCACCTTGCCATCAGCGACCAAGTCAAAGTCGCTTTCCATTTTTGCGGTGAATTGATAGTCCATCACGGAGGTGAAATGGGCGTTCAAAAAGTCCGTGACAATGTTGCCCATGTCGGTGGGTACCATTCGGCCTTTGTCCGAGCCGGTTTTTTCTGTGCGATCCTCCCAGGCCCATTGGCCTTGATTAAAGGTGCCCACGGCAAATGAGCGTAGA
>DLWR01000129.1 GCA_003444795.1 Cryomorphaceae bacterium | reverse complement strand
TGACGCCAAGAAACGTTGCGACCCCTTTGCCGCCCCGGAATTTTATCCATACAGGATAGCAATGACCAAGCATGGCCGCTAGAGCTGTGATCTGCGCTGCGATTTCTCCCGAAAGAGACTGGGCAATAAGAACCGCGATCGCACCTTTTCCTCCGTCAAGGAGAAGCGTCAGTGCCGCTGCAATTTTGTTCCCAGTTCTCAGAACATTCGTTGCGCCAATATTTCCTGACCCAATGGAGCGCAAATTTCCAAGCCCCATAAGTCTTGCTAAAATAAGCCCGAAAGGGACCGACCCAAGGCCGTATCCTACAAGTATCCAAATCAGAAAGCCTCCGGACGAAAGATCCAGCTGAGGAAAAATGGTCATCTTTGATAGACCTCGTTTCCATTCACAAAGGTGCGCAGGACTTTGCCCTGCATACGGGCTTCGTCGAAGGGGGTGTTTTTGGATTTGGACAGAAGTCCAAATCGATTAAGCACAAAGGGCGCATCCGGATCAAAGAGAACCAAGTCCGCGGGTGCGCCGACCTCCAAACGTCCCGCAGGCAGGCCAAGCCGTTTGGCAGGGTTCAAAGACATCGAGCGCAGCATTATTGTAAAGTCGGGCCGAATTGGCTTTGAGCGCTTCCTCTTGGAGGAGTCCACCGTCATTCTCCACGACGTGGTCATTGATGTCAAGCGTCAGGAACAACAAACCAAAGTGGCCACCGCAGTGGTGCAGCTGAGCCCTAAGTCCATCACCACCTTCTCCATAGGGGGCGAGCCAGATTTAATGCGCGCGCTTCAAGTGCTTCCCGGTGTGATTACCACGGGGGACCAGGGCGGCCAACTGTACATCCGTGGCGGTGCGCCCATTCAGAATTTGGTCAAGCTGGATGGGATGATTTTGTACAACCCCTTTCACAGCATAGGCTTTTTCTCGGTATTTGACACGGATATTCTGCAAAAAGCGGACGTCTACACGGCGGGTTTTGGGGCCGAATATGGGGGCCGAAACTCTTCCGTGATGGACATTCGCACGCGCTCGGGCAACCGTCAGCGCATCGCCGGAAAGGTGAGTGCCTCTACCTACATGACAAAAGCTTTGCTGGAGCTTCCTATTGGTCCGCGCGGCAAAGATGGATTGGCGCCTAGCTCCTTGTTAGTATCCGCCAAAACGTCCTACCTCGATGCTATCGCTCCCATTGTGTACCCCTATGTGGCCACTGAATATGGAGGTTTGCCCTTCCAATTCACCGACGTCTATGGAAAGTATACGGTGGAGTCTGCAGGTGGAAACAAGGCCAACCTGTTCGGGTTCAATTTCTCCGACGCGGTTCGATTCGCGGGCGACAAAGCCATCCAATGGAATGCCTTAGGGTATGGCGGCGACTTCTTGGTCGTGCCCGCATCGTCGGGGACGATCATTGAAGGTCATTTGGCGCAAAGCACCTACTTCATTCAGTCGACCGAATTGGAAAACCGCCCCCGGGAGAGCCAAATAGACGGCTTCAACGGAGGACTAGACTTCACCTACCTCTTGCGCAAATACGACGAGTTTAAGTACGGATTGGAGTTTGTGGGATACCACACCAAGTACCAGTACACCAATACGGTGGGCCGAACCTTGGACCAAGAGCAAAACACTACAGAACTCGGAGGCTATTTGGATTACAAACGACAGGAAGGCCGTTGGCTCCTTCAGCCAGGATTGCGTTTGCACAACTACGGTTCACTCGCGGTGGTTCGCGTGGAGCCGCGCTTAGGTTTGAAGTACAATGCGACAGAATTCCTCCGCTTTAAGTTTTCGGCAGGGCGCTACTCCCAGAATCTAGTGGCAGCCAACAGTGACCGCGACGTGGTCAATCTATTCTATGGCTTCCTCAGCGGAGCCGATGATTTGCCCAGCGAATTCAACGGCCGGCCGTTGAACACCAAATTGCAAACGGCTGATCATATGGTGTTCGGCGGGGAGTGGAACGTAGCGGGCCGTTGGACGCTTGAGCTTGAAGGCTACCTCAAACGTTTCAATCAAATCACCAACGTCACTCGCTACAAGATTTACGACGACATCCCTGTGTACGAATCTCAACCCGAACGCCTCCGCAAGGACTTCATGGTGGAAACGGGCCTAGCACGAGGCATTGACGCCTTGCTCACCTATGAAGACAAGCATTGGTATTTCTGGGGCGTATATTCCTTGGGAAAAGTCACGCGCTTTGATGGAGTCACCACGTATGCTCCGCAGTTTGATCGCCGCCATAACGTCAACCTTTTAGTGGCCTACAAGGGGGACAAGGACTGGGAAATCAACGTCCGTTGGAATTATGGTTCGGGCTTCCCCTTCACGCCTATCAAGGGCTACTATGAGCTACAGCCGTTCACAGATCCTCAGGGTCAGCCGTTTATAGACTATCCCTATACCACTGCGAACGGCCAAATGGGCATCCTCTACGGCGATTTGAACAGCCAGCGCTTGCCCGATTACCACCGTTTGGATTTTACCGCCAAGAAGAATTGGGAGATCAGCAAAACACAGAAGTTGGAGGTTGCCTTTGCTGCCACCAATATCTACAACCGGGCGAATATTTTCTACTACGATACCCCGCGCGCAAAACGTGTAAATCAATTGCCCATCATGCCCACTTTGATGTTGAGCTACGCGTTTTAAAACCCTAACTTTGCCGGAACCCACACGTTCATGGCATCCAATACTAAATACATCTTCGTTACTGGCGGGGTCACCTCTTCCTTGGGGAAGGGTATTGTGGCTTCCTCGCTCGCCAATCTCCTGCAAGCACGGGGTTTTTCCGTGACCATTCAGAAATTTGATCCCTACATCAACATTGATCCAGGGACCTTAAATCCTTATGAGCACGGCGAGTGCTACGTCACCGATGACGGCGCAGAAACGGATTTGGATTTGGGCCACTACGAACGTTTCCTAAATCGCCCTACGTCACAAGCTAACAATGTCACGACAGGTCGCATTTACCAGCATGTCATTGACAAGGAGCGACGTGGGGATTATCTGGGCAAAACCGTACAAGTCATCCCGCACATCACGGATGAGATCAAGCGTCGCATGCAATTGCTCGGCGAAAGCGGTGAATACGAAATTGTCATCACAGAAATTGGCGGTACCGTAGGTGACATTGAGGCCCTTCCTTACATCGAATCGGTGCGCCAGCTTCGCTGGGAATTGGGCAAGAACTGTGTGAGCATCCACTTGACCTTGGTGCCTTATTTGAGCGCCACCGGGGAAATGAAGACGAAGCCTACGCAGCACTCTGTGAAAATGCTTCAAGAAAGCGGTGTGCAGCCCGATATTTTGGTATGCCGTTCAGAGCATGCTTTGGGTGAAGACATCAAGCGCAAGTTGGCCCTGTTCTGCAATGTGACGCCCGATGCCGTTATCGAGTCCTTGGATGCGAAAACCATTTACGAGGTGCCTCAACTGCTCTTGGCCCAAAACATGGACGTCGTAGTGCTTGAAAAGCTAGGCTTGCCCATTACGGGAAAGCCGGATATGCACCGTTGGAGCGACTTTTTAGAGCGCTTGCAAAGCCCGGGTTCTACCGTGGAAATTGGTCTGATTGGCAAGTATGTGGAACTCAAGGACTCGTATAAGTCCATTTCGGAGGCCTTGATTCACGCAGGTTCGGAAAATCGTACAAAGGTGGACGTTCGTTGGATTCACTCCGAGGATTTAACCCCGAAAAATGTAATAAAAGCGCTGGAGGGTTTACATGGTGTCTTGGTTGCGCCAGGCTTTGGCTCACGTGGATTTGAAGGCAAGATTGAGGCGGTCCGGATTGCCCGCGAGGAAGGCATTCCATTCTTGGGGATTTGCTTCGGCATGCAAGCATCGGTCATTGAATACGCTCGCAATGTGCTGCAGTTAAAGGATGCCAACTCGAGCGAAGTGAATCCTGGTACGCCCCATGCGGTTATTGACCTTATGGATGAGCAAAAGCAGGTAACGGAAAAAGGAGGGACCATGCGCTTGGGTGCATGTGACTGCGCCTTAAAGGAGGGCACTATTAGCCGAAACTTGTACGGGCGTGATACCATTTCAGAACGTCACCGCCACCGCTTTGAATTTAACAACGCCTACCAAGCAGACCTCGAAGCTGCAGGCATGGTGGCAGCAGGGACGAATCCTGAAACGGGCCTTGTTGAAATTGTGGAAATCCCAAGCCACCCTTGGTTTGTGGGCGTGCAATTCCACCCAGAATACAAATCCACGGTGGCTG
>DLWR01000115.1 GCA_003444795.1 Cryomorphaceae bacterium | reverse complement strand
CATCCGCCCCCATGTCCGCTTCGTGGGGAATTCGGTAAACGTTTAATTGGGCCCAAGCCTTGGGCTTTGCGGTCAATCGAGCCAAATCCTTGGATGTTGTCAAGAGGGCATTGCATCCTGCATGGAAGGCTGCCTCTGCGATGGAAAGGCACTGTGCCTCATTGAGCTCTTGGTGGTCCTCAAATCGCAAGGTTACCGCGGCTACGCCTCCTTGAGGAAAGCGGTCGGCATGGGTGCTGTAGGCTTCAAATTCTGCTGGTTCGCCAATTCCTGAAAACACCAAGGCGGTTTCATCTCCTCGCCAGGTAGGTGCGCCCCAAACGGGTAGGGGTTCGCCCATGATTTCTTGGGCGGCGAAGAGTTTTTGATGTTTTCCAAGGCCAAGCTCTTGGGAAATACGCCATTTTTCTTGCGCATCGAGGGGATAGGGGCAGCGGGTAATGAGAACTGCACTTGCTCTTTCGGCCGCGCTTGGAGCCTCGCGTAGGGGTCCAGCAGGTAAGACCTTTTCTTGGGTATACCACTTGCCGTAGGGACAAATGAGCAGCGAGACTGGGGCTTTAAGATCCCAGTGCTGCAGTGCATCGTCTAAAAGAACGGGACACTTTGGCGGTAGAAGGGGGAAGGCCTCCCGGCGACGATGTGCAACCACCACATCCACATCGTTGGAGTGCCCAAAGTGTCGGCGTACCATCAGGGCCTCGTCGCCGACCTCTTCGGCAGTATCATCCGGATGCACGATGCGTGTTTCCTTGGTTTTCCGGCCATAGCCCCGGGAGACATAGGCCAAATGCTCGGTGTGCGGCTGCAGCTTTTCCAGTAACCAGAGGGCGATAGGGGTTTTACCGGTGCCACCAGCATGGAGATTTCCCAACACCAACGTGGGCTGGCTTGGCAGAAAAGGCGCGATGATGCGCCATTCATAGAGTAAGCGATGGAGGCTCACACCTAGCATATACAGGGGGCTCAAAAACGCCCACCGAGGATGCGGTTGGCGGCGTTTTACGGGAGGCATGACAGTAGGACTTCTGGCCCGCTACCCAAGGGGATGCGCTCAACGCCAGGTTGTTTTTGTATCCAAGTCAATTGCCGTTTGGCGTATTGACGCGTGTGGGTGCTAATCAGGGCTTTAAGGGAGGTTGCATCGGCGTTAGGTTCCTCGAAAAATTCGCGGTAGCCCACCGTTTGTAGCGCGGGGAGATCGGCATAGGCGGCCAGGCCTTGCGCCTCTTCGCGAAGGCCTTCTCGAAACATGGCGGCTGTGCGCTTCGCAATGCGAGACTCTAGCGCCGGCATGCCAGGCCAGAGCGCAAATTCATGGTATTCCGCATCAAATCGAGGGCGAGGATGGGTATCGGTCGTTCGCTGCGAGGAATAGGTCTTTCCGGTCAGGGCAATGACCTCCAAGGCTCGGATTACGCGCCTGGAATTTTTTACGTCAGCTTGGGCAGCATAGTCCGGATCCTTTGAACGCAGTTCATCTACTAGCGCTTCTGCGTCTTCTTTCCAGCGCAACTCCATGGTTTTGCGAAACTCAGGGTCGGCTTCCGGAAAAGGATCCGAATGGTACAAGAGCGCTTTTGCGTAGAGCCCCGATCCCCCAACGAGGACCACCTGTCCACGTTCGGCCAGTTCAGTTTCCATCCATGGGCTCGCCCATTGGGCATAGGACATGGCCGTTACGGCGTCGTGAATGCTGTGGCTGGCGATGCCATGGTGGTAAACACTGGACAATTCCTCCTCGTTGGGCCGCGCCACGCCAATCCGCATTTCACGGTAGAGTTGTCGGGCATCCGTGTTTAATATGCGTGCGCCGACGTGCTTCGCCAAGGCAATGGCCAAGGCAGTTTTACCCGAAGCAGTCGGGCCATGCAACATCCAAATATGAGGCCGGGGCATAGGGTAAAGGTAAATCGTGGGCGAGTTCTTTGTAAATTGGGGTAGATGCACGTTGACCGCTTTGTTCCTATCGAGCGTTCGGACCTAGTTAAAGCGAGGCTCCGGAAGGTGGTACTTGAAGATGCTGTGGCGGTGGAACATAGATGGAAAAGCCTACACAAGGCCACGTTCATGGGCAATGTGATGGAGGCTAAGGTGTACATCTATTTGCAGGGCGAAAAAGACCAGGTCTACCGCGTGAACACCACCCTGTGGGCATGCACCTCAGAGTGGGTGGTGTTTAAAGAAAGCGTTCGGGTTCCCGTAGAATGTGTGATGGGTGTGGAGTTTTACCACTCATCCGAGGAGTAGCCTTCCAGGTCTTCCTCGTCAAAACCGTATTCATCTCCTTCCTCGTCTTCATCGTCGAAGGCTTGGCTCATACCCCCTTCACCTGCGAATTCGGGATCTGGTGCCTCCTTGGGGCGGTCGCCGTAGGATAGGACGACGGAAGGTTCGGCCTCTGGGGCTTCATCTGCACGCACATATTCGACCATGAACGTCCACATGGCCAAGAAGTCATAGACAAAAATGAGGCGCTGCCCTGGTTGGCCCAAGATGCTGCCCAAAGCATGGTCAGACATGGCGCCCAGGCCTTGAGGGTCCATGGCCATCAAGGGAATTTCCTCGCCTTGATTCCATTGATCGTCTGTGGTATAAAAAGAAGCCATTTGGCCCGCTTCCAACGCATAGGCGGAAGCAATGGCGCTATGCAAGTCCTCCAAGGTGGAAGTGCTCGAAATGGCGATATCCCGGAATACATCTTCGGGGCAATTCAGAATGGCGCGAAGGGTTAGGCGGTTCATGCAAGCGGAATTTTGGGTTCAAGG
>DLWR01000024.1 GCA_003444795.1 Cryomorphaceae bacterium | reverse complement strand
GATTTTGCCTCTCCCGCGCGCCCCGACGTCCCCGTATTGTCCAACTTTAGTCTAGACATTCCCTCGGGGGCACAAGTTGCTCTAGTTGGCCCAAGCGGGGCCGGTAAGTCCACCGTGGTGCAGTTGCTCCTGCGTTTTCATGCAGCACAGCAAGGACAGCTCTTTCTGCATGGTGAGGTAGCCGAATCATGGAAAAAATGGACCTGGCGCAAAAAGACGGCTTGGGTACCTCAGGAGGTTATTTTGTTTGGTCACAGTATTCGTGAAAACATTGCCTATGGCCGACCCGAATCCAGCGAGGAAGAGATCCTGGATGCGGCACGTCAAGCCAATGCACTAGAGTTTATCCAGCGCTTCCCCGACGGTATGGACACCCAAATTGGCGAGCGCGGCGTTCAACTGAGTGGGGGTCAACGTCAACGCATTGCCATCGCTCGTGCTGTCCTAAGAAATCCGGACATTTTACTACTGGACGAAGCCACCTCTTCCCTAGATGCAGAAAGCGAAGCCTTGGTCCAAGACGCGCTACAGCGCTTGATGTCTGGCCGAACCAGCCTAGTCATCGCACATCGCCTGAGCACCGTCCGAAACGCCGACAAAATTGCCTTCTTACAAGACGGCGCCGTCCAAGAATGGGGAAGCCACGAGGAACTCATGGCCCTTCCCCATGGAAAATACCGGCAATTTGTGGCCCAACAGCTCCAATAAGCAGCCAAGCGCAGCCCTTCCTCCGTATTTTTGAGCATGGCGCGCTGGAAAGACCTTCAATCCTCCCTGTGGTGGAAACGACTCACCAACAAATACGCGTTGGTCACCCTATTTTTTGTGGTTTGGATGGCTTTTTTGGATTCCAATTCGGCCCTAATCCAATGGGAACTGGATGCGCGCCTGCAGGCCCTCGAAGATGGAATAGACTTCTACCAGCGGGAATTAGAAGACACCCAGCGTCAACTCGATGAACTCGCCAGTGATCCCGAAAAGCTAGAGAAATTCGCCCGCGAAAACTATTGGATGCACCGTCCTGGGGAACGTGTGGCCCTCGTCGACCCAATGGCTGAGGACGATGAATGACCTCCTACTTCCGGAAGGATTTGCCCTTCCCGTAACGGGAAAGCCCGCAGATTTTCCCGATCATCCTTGGACCTCCGGGCCAAGACCATTTGCGCACCGCCACGCCCTTGAGGTAGTTGATGGCCGTGTCGCTTCAGCAGCGAATAGCCAGGCGCTTGACGCCCTGATGCACGGTGCAAGCTCGGTGCTTTTTTGGGTACATCAAGGCAACGACCTGCCCATCCTCCTCAAAGACATTCGATTGGACATTGCGCCCGTACACCTGGTATACGGTGGTGCCCTAGAAGATCTCACGCCCTTTATTAAAGCACTTCCTGCCAGCCAGCACCCGGAGGCCATGCACGGCTCGGTGAATTTGGATCCAGCCGAGCATCGCTTGAGAACGGGGTCCGCTTGGCGCGGTAGCCTCGAGGCGGACCTTGCACAGATTCAAGCGGCCCTCTTGCTGCCCAAAGGGCTTCGGGTCCTATGTGGCAATGGTCGCTCATGGACTGCTAGAACATCTGCTCCTTCCAGTATTGCCCAACTCGCGTATGGTCTAGGATCCATCTTCGCCCAGTTGGACCATGTTGGCTGGGCGCATGCTAACCGCGCATGGTTGCTGGTTTCCGCAACCGACGACTATCTGCAGACCATCGCACTGGTGCAAGCCGCTAGAAGCCTGTGGGAACGTGCATGCCAAAAGCACCTAGGGACCTCCATCCCACTCTGGATAAGTGGAAGTCCACTCATAGAGCAGTCCACCGAGGATGCCGCAGCTCTTATTGGCATTGGCATGCAGCAGCAGGCCCTATGGCTAGGGGGATGTGATGAACTTTGGATCACCCCAATCAACGAGAGCCCCCAAGCACGCGATTGGGCCCAACAGCAAGTGCTTGTCCTCACCTATGAGAACGGGCTGCAAGGCCTTGACCAGCCCCTGAAGGGGTCCTACACCCTAGACGGCTACACCGCGGCGCTACAAGCCGAAGTGGAAAATTGCTGGCAAGAATGGGATGCTCATGGAGGTTTTTGGAACCAGATTAATCGCCAAACTGGGGCCTAATGCGCTTTCCACACGAACAAGACGCCGCAGGCACCCCGCCCTACTTGCGCGGGCCCTATGCCAGCATGTACACGCAACGGCCGTGGACTATTCGGCAATATGCGGGCTTTTCAACGGCCGAGGAATCCAATGCCTTTTACCGTGCCAACCTGGCCGCGGGCCAAATGGGACTGAGCGTCGCCTTTGACCTCGCCACGCACCGAGGCTACGACAGCGATCACCCTCGCGTGGTGGGCGATGTAGGCAAAGCGGGCGTGGCCATTGACAGCGTCGAGGACATGAAGCGGCTGTTTGACGGCATCCCCTTGGACCGCATGTCCGTGTCGATGACCATGAACGGAGCGGTGATACCCATCATGGCCTTCTACATTGTTGCCGCAGAAGAGCAGGGCGTTTCGCTTGAAGCACTTTCGGGCACCATTCAGAATGACATTCTGAAGGAATTTATGGTCCGTAATACCTACATCTACCCCCCCGCTCCCAGCATGCGGCTCATTGCGGATATTTTCCAATTTACCAGCCGGCGCATGCCCAAGTTCAATAGCATCTCCATTTCCGGCTACCATATGCAGGAAGCTGGCGCAACGGCCGCTATTGAACTAGCGTATACCATGGCGGATGGATGGGAATACCTCCGAACGGGTGTCAACAACGGACTGGACATTGATGACTTCGCCCCACGCTTAAGCTTCTTTTGGGGCATTGGCATGGACTTCCTCACGGAAATAGCAAAACTTCGGGCGGGTCGAGTTTTGTGGGATCGCATCGTGGACACCTTCCACCCCAAGAATCCCAAAAGCCGCGCCCTCCGAACGCATTGCCAAACGAGCGGCTGGTCCTTGACTGAGCAAAAGCCCTTCAACAATGTGACTCGCACAGCGGTCGAGGCCATGGCCGCCGTGTTAGGAGGAACGCAATCCTTGCACACCAATGCCTTGGACGAGGCCATTGCCTTGCCCACCGAATTTTCCGCCCGCATAGCGCGTCAAACACAACTCTACCTGCAGCAACAAAGTGGTGTTACGCGATTTGTTGACCCCTTTGGCGGTGCTCAGGAAGTGGAGCAGCGCACCGCCCACCTTATGGAAGAAGCATGGGCCCTGATCCAAGAAATTGAAGCGGCAGGCGGCATGGCGAAGGCCATAGAAAAAGGCATTCCAAAATTGCGAATTGAAGAGGCCGCCGCTCAGAAACAAGCGCGCCTGGACCGCGGATCAGATGTTTTGGTGGGGGTGAATGCCTTCACATCGGAAGAGCAGGACGATCTCGCCGTCCGTGAAATTGACAACCAAGCCGTGTTACGTGCACAGGTTCAGCAGTTGGAAGATCTGCGAGCGCATCGCCATGCAGATTCGGTCCAGGAGGCCCTGGCGGCCCTTAAAAAAGCGGCCGAGGGTACCGAGAACCTTTTAGCCGCAGCCGTGGTGGCCGCACGCGCCCGTTGCACACTTGGCGAAATCAGCGATACCTTGGAGGATGTATTTGGCCGCTACAAGGCGTCCACTCAAATGGTTACCGGCGTGTATAAACGTGAAAATGCTTCTGATCCTGCCTTTGCGAAAGCGCGTCAACTTGCGGACGCCTTTGCGGAAAAAGAAGGGCGCCGCCCGCGCATCCTTGTGGCCAAAATGGGCCAAGACGGGCATGACCGCGGCGCCAAAGTGGTCGCCAGCAGTTTTGCAGACCTCGGCTTTGATGTGGACTTAGGGCCCTTGTTCCAAACGCCTGAAGAAACGGCCAAACAAGCCGTCGAAAACGACGTGCATTGGGTGGGGGTCAGTTCCTTGGCAGCAGGGCATAAAACCCTGGTCCCCCAGCTCTTGGACGCCTTACAGGCAATGGGACGTCCCGATATCAGCGTTGTGGTCGGAGGGGTAATCCCCAAGCAAGATTACGCATCCCTTTTTGAGATGGGTGTGGCGGGCATCTTTGGGCCAGGCACCCCAATCGCCGAGTCCGCCTCCCAGCTGTTGCAAACCATGATGGACCAACGATTCTGAGCCATGGCCATCAACCCCCATTACCAAGCTAGTCAGCGCCCTTCCTGGGACGTCGATGCGCTTGTCGCGGGCATGGCAAAAGGCGATAAACAAGCCTTAGCACGCGCGATCACTTTAGTGGAAAGCCACCATCCCCAAGACAAAGAGGATGCACATCAACTTTTGGAACAGCTCCAGCCCAAAGGCCCCACTGAAACATTTAGGTTGGGCATCACCGGCAACCCGGGGGCCGGCAAAAGCACCATTATTGAAGCACTCGGTCAGCATTGGATTGAGGCAGGGCATCGCGTGGCGGTTCTAGCCATTGATCCCAGTAGTTATCAAAGCCATGGCAGTCTGCTGGGGGACAAAACCCGCATGGAGGTCTTGAGTCGAGCTCCAGAGGCCTTCGTTCGACCCAGTCCATCTGCAGGGGCCCTCGGCGGACTTCACACGCGGGTGGCGGAGGTTATCGCTGTTTGTGAGGCGGCTGGATTTAATCGAATAATAGTCGAAACAGTAGGGGTCGGACAGAATGAAACAGCCGTCACTGAGGTAGTGGACTTCACCTTGCTTGTGGCTTTGCCCGGGGCGGGGGACGAAGTTCAAGGCCTCAAGCGCGGGGTGATGGAGGCGGCGGATGCCATCTATGTCAACAAAGCGGATGGAGAGCGGCTCCCCATGGCACGTGAAGCACAGCGTCAGCTTCGTCAGGCCTTACAGCTCTTTCATCGGGAAGATGGTTGGATTGTACCAGTGGCCTCGGGCAGTGCACTGGAACCTGCGGGATTGACAGAGCTCTACGACCTCTTGGACCGCGGCCTTCGATGGTTTGTGGGAAGCGGCATGAGCGAAAATCGGAGACAGGCACAGCGCCACGTGCAGTTTGAACAACGCATCCAAGAAGGGCTGCGCGATTGGGCCAAGGGGCAGGAGCGTTCTACCTGGGAAGGTTTGGAAGAAGCCGTTCAGAAGGGAACGTTGAGTCCCGGGGCGGCAGCCTTAAAATTCCTGAGCGATCTCTCGGCGAAGAACCGCTAAGGCCGTTCGGGTGGGCAATGGGCCCATTTCCATCGTTTTATTCAGAATCGCCTTAGACAATTCAGCGCCAGTGGCGTCTTCGGGTAGTTCAGCGGCAACCGTGTTGATCAACGAAACCATGGCACTCTTAGCCGTAGATACCATGTCCCACACGTGCTCACTAACATACACTTGCTGGGAGAGGTTGTGTTCAAATTCGGCCCGAATTGATTGCTGCAACAGCAATAAATACTCGGATTTGTTCAAGGAAGACGCCTTTACACGCAACAACAAGGAGGTTGGACTGATGCGTTCTAGCAGCAGTGCAAGGCGCTCATAGGCCTGAAGACGAATGGGAAGAGCCTGCTTTTGAGAAGTGGCTAAACGTTCACTTCGGCGGCGCTTGTCTTCGTTATCCAAAAAGCCAGACATCATCAAATACACGACGATGAGGATGAGGATAGACGGGAAAACAGTGCGAAGCGTATCGTAGAAAACATCCATGCTGCGAATATCGGGTATTTCTTAGGAAATGGTACTTTTGAGCATGCTTTTTATTTCCGAGCGCGTGCAGTCCTTGGCACTGCCCATGACCATCGAAATGTCCAAGAAAAGCCGCGCCCTCCAAGAGGCCGGCCATGATATCATCTCCTTGAGTTTGGGTGAGCCCGACTTCGACACACCTGACTTCGCGAAAGAGGCGGGCATAGAAGGAATCACGCTTAACTTTTCGCACTACATGCCGGTGCCAGGTTATGCAGATTTACGCCAGGCTATTTGCACTAAGTTTCATCGGGACAATGGCTTGACCTACAGCCCCAACGAAATCATTGTGAGCACGGGTGCCAAGCAGACCATTGCCAATTTGATGATGGCGCTGGTGAATCCCGGCGATGAAGTTATTATTCCCGCCCCCTACTGGGTTAGCTATGCGGACCTCGCGGAATTTGTCGGGGGCGTGGTGGTAAGCCCGAAGGCCGGTTTGGATCAAAATTTCAAGATTACACCCGCTCAGTTGGAGGCTTCCATCAGTGAAAAGACCAAAGTTTTAATCTTCTCAAGTCCCAACAACCCCAGTGGTGCCATGTACTCCGGGGATGAATTGGAAGGGTTGGCAGCCGTGCTGCGCAAGCATCCACAAATCTGGGTGATCAGCGACGAGATTTACGAATACATCCACTATGACGTGAAGCATGTCAGCATGGCGAGTTTGCCCGGCATGTGGGAACGCACGGCCACGGTAAACGGATTGTCCAAAGGCTTTGCCATGACCGGCTGGCGATTGGGCTTCATGGGTGCCCCGGCTGTTTTGGCGGATGCCTGTGAAAAGATTCAGTCGCAAATCACCAGCGGCACCTCTAGTATCGCCCAGCGTGCAGCCATTGCTGCCGTTTTGGCGGGTCCAGAGCCCGTCGAATACATGCGGCAAGCCTTTGTGAAGCGCCGCAGTTTGCTCATCGATGGGCTGAAAGGTGCACAAGGGCTCGGTGTGCTAGCGCCCGAAGGCGCCTTCTACCTCTTTGTAGACGCATCGGCCTACTTATCTCCTAGCCATCCAACCGCCTTGGATCTATGCATGGCGCTCTTGGAAGGCGGTGTGGCGGCAGTTCCAGGAGAAGCCTTTGGTTTGGATGGTTACATCCGGTTTAGCTATGCGGCCTCGGAGAGCGATCTAGAAAAGGCCGCCGAGCGAATTGGGCGTACCTCCAAGGGAACCAAACAGGCGTCAGGTA
>DLWR01000060.1 GCA_003444795.1 Cryomorphaceae bacterium | reverse complement strand
CTTCCCATTCGGCCCATTCCGCAAAGCTCATCCTGGGTTTATAGAGGTCGTTTACCCCGTCATTGTTGGGGGTAAAAATGGTCGGAAGCTCTAACGTTGCAGGGTCTGGCGCTGGGGGAACTGGGGTGTACTGCTCGCCAAAAATGTTGTCGAAATAGATGATTTCCGTTTGGCTGCGGCTGCGGAAATCTGGAAAGAAAACCAGTTGGTCGTAGGTCAATCCAAAGTGGTCCGAAAAATCAAACTCCAACTGTTCCCATTCGTTGATTTTTGTGTTGGCCACCTTGATTTCGCCCAATGACCAATTGTCAAAGCGCACCAATTTCACGCCCACATCGCTGATGGTGTTTTTGTACACCATGACCCGTATGATCTTATTGCTGTTATCAATCGTAAACGTGCCTACCCCCGCCCCATGCTGGGTTTCACAGCCCGCAAAAGGCGCGCCCTGAGGAAGAGCCGTGAACTTTGCGACGGTTGGACTGGGGTTGTACCCGTTGGGGTCGGGATCCGGGTTGGCCACAAATTCTAAAGGGGGATTGCTCCCGTCCTCAAAGACTTTCCAATTCCACGATTGACCGATGCCGTTGGGCTCAAAGTCAATGGGTCCATTCTGGGCTTGTGCCGCGAAAGCGGCCACAACGAAAAGGGAAAAGGAGAAAATGCGCATGGCATGTCTGCGTCTAGGGGAGCACCATAAGTGCGTGCGCTCAGACTTATGGTTAAAGGTACTACAATATTGGGCCGCAATTGGAATTTCTTTTTCGCTCGTTATGAGATACTTAATGCTACTTGAAGGGTATCAATTCGTGCAATTTTGAAGTACCTTTCTTAAGAGCAACCCAAACACCTCACGTATGAAACCCTTAAAGATCTTCCTGTGTATCGCTTTTTTCGCTTGGTTCACGCCTGGTTCTTTCGCGCAAACATCCGGTGGACCCGATGCCTATGGCTATACCTGGAAGAATAGTAGCCATACCAGCAACCCTCCAAGCTATTCATGGGTAGATATCACCACACGAGGCGATCTGGTCACAGGCTTGGCCGATGACAATGTGGTGGGACCCTTCCCCATACCTGCGGGTTTTCAGTACTATTGGTATCCGATTTCACAAATTTGGATCGGGAGCAATGGCTACATCAGCTTTAACGGCGTCAATATGGCCTCTCCATTCCCCAGCATGGTGCCGTCTCCGGCAGGAGGAAACGACTGGCTGGCCCCACACATGGCTGACCTCAATTTTTCGGGAGCGAACAACCCCGCTCAGTGCTACTATTACGCCAACCAGGACTCCTTGGTGGTGAGCTACATCAATGTGCCCTACTGGAGCGTGACGGCTCCTGGTTACAGCGGAAGCAACTCTTTCCAAATCGTTTGGACCAAAGCGGACAAGCACATTCAATTCAACTATCAAAGCCTCTCTTCGGCAGGGGCCACTTCTCAAGACTGCGTGACGGGCATTGAAAACGTCACCGGTGCGCTGGGTCTTCAGAACTACATCGACGTGGTGCCGAGCAACAGTTTTGCCATCAAATATTACTACCCTTCTGTGGTGACCTATGCTGTCACCGACGGGGGGGTGAATTGGAACAACAATGACCGAAATGGAGGCTACTTCATACCCGTGAATAGCATGCAAACCTTCCAAACGAACATTAAGAATTTTGGTAACCAAGCCTTACCCGCCTTCACAGCGACAGACACCATCTATTCCGTCCTAACGCCTATCGTAAACGGATCGGTAGCGGTCCCTGCACTTCAGCCAGGAGAAGACACCACCTTGACTTTCTCCAACACCTTTATGGCCCAATTCCCAGCGATTTTCAAGTTGAGTTCGCGAGTCTCGGGCATCAGTGGGGATATGGTCGCAGCCAATAACCGAAAAACGACCAAAGTTGTAGCCGTTAGCACCAACCAAACGCAGTACACCCTGGACTACAGTGACGGCATTCCAGATGGCACCGGATTGAGCTGGAACGGCGGTGGCGGCGGCATCGGCGTGTACATTGAGCCACCGGTCTACCCAGCCCAAATCAACGGCTGTCAGTTCCTCGTCACGGCGCAACCTACAACGCCCGTGGGCTGTTCCGTGATGCTTTACGACGACAACGGCCCCGGGGGAACCCAAGGCACGCTTTTGGACTCCATGTACATCCAGCCGAGCAATGTGTTTGTGGGTTCTTACACCACGGTCATGTTCAACAATGCGCCTTTCTACAAGACTTCCGGGGGCTACTACCTCGTCTGGTACATGGGCGGATCCGGCATAACCATTGGCCGTGATTTAACCCCTCCTACCTCACAGCAATCCTATGAGATTTTGGGCAGTACCTGGGCACATTACCGAGATATGTACACCGAAGATTTCTGCATGGGTCTGCTGGTCTCTAACGCACCTTTCCCTTCGGCCAATTTCACCATAGACACGACCCAAATGCCCCTCATTTCTTTCACGGATATCAGCACGAATTCTCCCACCTCTTGGCACTGGGATTTTGGCTTCAACAATGACACTTCAGTCCTCCAAAACCCAAGCTACACCTATACCCAAAATGGCACCTACACGGTTTGCTTGGCCGTCACAAACACCCTTGGAAGCGATAGCATTTGCAAGACGGTGACGATCCGTGGTATTGGCATCGACGAGTCGGCCGAACGTCAGTGGTCGCTCTACCCCAATCCAACCACTGGCCAACTCACCCTGCAGCTACCCGAAGGTTTGGAGCCCAAAGCTGTCATGCTCCGTGTGACGAATTTGTTGGGCCAAGACATCCCTTGCCAATGGTCTGTGGAGGGCTCGCACCTCCGCACCGACCTACCCACGGCTTCTGGCATGTATCTCCTAGAACTTTACGACCGAAATTCTGGCCGAAGCTTGGGCGTTCAGCGCGTGGTGGTGGAGTGATTATTCATTGGGACATGGGGTGTTGGAATTGTACCTTCACCCCATGGGACCCGAATTTCAAAAACTCCAAGGCCAAGTAAAGCTGATTACCCCACGCCGTCTACTCACCACGGCGGCCCGCATCGCATTGGCGGGGGCCCTGGCACTCTTCCTCAGCCCTCAGTCTCCTTGGGTAATGACCTTGTTTTACGTCTATGCCGGATTTAATGTCCTGGTCATTTTAGGCTTCTACCTCTTTGGGCGCTTTATGCAGAAAAAGCTCGGGCAAATGGCGCAACACATGAGCGGGATGCAAGGAATGCATGGGGCACAGGACGAAGACCTCGGAGAAGCCGAAGTCGTCGAAGACGCCCAAATCGAAAAATAAGTTCGCTTAGCGAGCGCTTCTTCGGTACACACTCACCTCCATGCCCTCCAAAGCGGTCACGTGCAGCTGATTAAACCACTGCTTCACACAAAAGCGGTC
>DLWR01000232.1 GCA_003444795.1 Cryomorphaceae bacterium | reverse complement strand
GCTTTGAAGTGTTGGTAGATACCTTCTTGGCTGGGCTTGTTGTAGTAGGGCGAAACACTGAGGATTCCATCGATGCCCGATGGAACCTGCTGCAAGGCTGCACAGACTTCAGCGGTGTTATTCCCTCCCACCCCAAGAACGACGGGAAGCCTCCCTGCATTGGCGTCCAGAATGGTTTGCACTACTTCCCCTTTTTCCGCTTTAGAAAGGGTCGCACTTTCTGCCGTTGTACCCAAGGCCACTAGGAAGTTCACACCCCCTTCGATGCAATGCTTGACCAAACGCGTCAAGCCGACAAGATCAACACCACCAGAAGCCGTAAATGGCGTTACTAAAGCTATTCCGGTACCCTGAAAAGGATTGTGTTTAGGCGTGCTCATGATGTTGGGGCAATTTTTACTAGCCAAGGGCTGAGGTTGTGCGCATAGTCGATGTAATTGCTGCCATCTGGCTGCATGCAAAGGTCATAAAAGTCTTGGTCACCGGAGGCACAAATGCGCAAGCCTGCCAGCGTGTGGGCAGCTAACTCATCCAAAGGTGAACCTGCCGTTCGGTGGAAGCATATCAGAACATCAAACTCGGTCTGAATGAACTCCAATGCATTGCCACTTTCGGGCTGGCCTTGCCAGGTGAAATCGTCCGTGAAGATGAGTTGTCGGCCGTTGTAGAGGACGTTTTTGGGGCGCATTTGGCCCGTCCAACCGCATAGGCTTACGGCGCGCTGTTCCGCTTTCCAATGAGCGACTAACGCTCTAAGTGGCTCTAAATCATCGCGGTGCGCATGGGCGTCAAAGAGAATCCCGATGCGTCGCGACTGCGACCAGCCTTTCCAAGGCAAGTGCTCGACCTCGCGCTGCTTGGCCTTGTTCCATTTGCGCATACGGTAGTTGGTGGTCAGTCGGTAGAGCCAATCCATGTTCTAAAATCTTCTTCCGTTAACCATTTAACGCCCAGTTGTTCTGCTTTGGCACGTTTGCTTGGGCCGACGCCTTCTCCCGCCAAAAGGTAGTGAGTTTTACTGCTCACAGAGCTAGCGATTCGTCCACCGTTTTGCTCTACCGCTGACTTGATTCCGTCCCGAGTGAAATGCGTAAAAACCCCCGAAATGACAAAGGTTTGGCCGCCTAGCACGTCTGAGGCACCTACAGCCGCTTGATAGGTCATCTGCAAACCATGGATGCGAAGCCGCTCCACTTCATGCAGATTGGCCAGGTCACCGAAGTACTCCACCACACTAGCAGCAATCATAGGGCCGATGTCACCCACATACTCTAAGGCCTCTTGCGTGGCCGTTGATAGGGCCTCCAGGGTTCCAAAATGCTTGGCCAGTTTTTTCGCCACCGTTTCGCCCACGTGCCGAATACCCAACGCAAAAAGAACGCGTTCAAAGGGAATCGCTTTTGAGCGCGCTAAGCCATCGAGGGCGTTTTGGATGGACTTGTCCTTGAATTTGTCCAACTGGGCCCATTGGTCCCAGGTCAAGTCGTAGAGATCTGCCGGGCGCTGAACGAGGCCTGCATCCACCAGTTGATCCACGGTTTCCGTCCCAATTCCCTCCACATCCATGGCTTTTCGATGCACAAAGTGCTCGATCCTGCCCTTTACTTGCGGGGAACAGCCATAGGCATTGGGACAAAAATGCTGGGCCTCCCCTTCCCGGCGCTGCAGCTGGGTTCCGCAGTGGGGACAATGCGTCAAAAACTGAACGATGGGGGCATTTGCGGGACGCTTAGACACGTCGACCTCGGTAATTTTGGGAATGATTTCACCCCCCTTTTCGACCGATACAAAATCCCCGATGTGGAGGTCTAATTTGGCAATTTGGTCGGCATTGTGAATGGACGCTCGTTTAACCACGGTGCCGGAAAGCCAAACGGGTTCCAGTACCGCCACCGGGGTGATGGCACCCGTTCGGCCCACCTGATAGACCACATCCAGCAAGGGCGTCAAAGCCTTTTCCGCATTGAATTTATAGGCCATAGCCCAACGCGGAGACTTGGCCGTGCTGCCCAAACGCTGCTGCACAGCGGTGGATTCAATCTTGACCACAGCCCCATCAATGGCAAAAGGTAGATGCTGTCGCTCTTCGTCCCAATAGGCCAGGTAGGCCTGGATTTTGGCCACGTCTGTACAGCTTTCCACCCAGCGCTGCTCGCGGGAAGGCGTTGGAAAGCCCCACGATTTAATCGCATCCAAGGCCTCGCGGTGGCTGGAAAACTGGCGATCGTCCGAAAACACCGCATACATAAACGCCGATAAACCCCGGCGGGCAACTTCCGCCGAATCTTGCATTTTCAACGTGCCACTGGCAGCGTTCCGAGGGTTGGCAAAGGTGTCTTGGCCCGCAGCTGCGCGACGAGCGTTCAAGGCCTCAAATTTTTCAAACGTGTAGACAACTTCCCCGCGCACCTCCAACTCATCTGGCGCGTCGGCCGGTAGCGTCAAGGGCAAGGAGGAAATCGTGCGAATATTCACGGAGACATCGTCCCCTTTCTCTCCGTCGCCGCGCGTTAGGGCTCGGACGAGCTGTCGGTTCTCATACCAAAGAGAAATGGCCACGCCGTCATACTTGAGCTCCGCGCTCCAGGTCACGGACTCGCCCGCACCGGACTCTGCTCTTTCTACAAATTCAACGAGTTCCTCTGCACTATAGGAATTGCTCAAACTGAGCATGGGGCGCTTGTGGGTGACCGCTTCAAAATTCTTGACCACGGTACCGCCCACCCGCTGGCTAGGACTATTAGGATCAAAGGCCTCTGGGAATTGAGCTTCCAATTCCTGCAATTCACGCAACAAGGCATCAAAAACCTGGTCGCTAATGCTGGGATTGTCCTCGATGTAGTAGCGTCGGTTGTGGTCGTGCAGCTCCGCACGCAAGGCATACAATCGGTCCAAACTCATACCTCAAAAATACCCACCAATTAGACCCGTTGAACGCGAATCGCCCGTTCTTTTCCACAAAAATCCACGTGAATTTCAGGCTGCCTCCAGCCCGCACCGAAAAGCTCCGAGGTTGCCCTTGCATGCTGCGAATGGCATTCCAGAACGAGGTAGCCCTGCGGAACCAACTGCGTCTCTGCCCAGATCTTCAAACGCCGGTAAAAGTGAAGAACATCCTCCCTAGGAGAATAGAGGGCTGCATGCGGTTCATAGTCCTGCACGCTGCTTTCCAAGATTTCTGAAGGATGGATATAAGGCGGGTTGCTCACGATCACATCCCAAAGCCCCCCACCCCTTGAAGGCCATTCATTTAGATCTGCTCGTTGAAAGGGAACGTCGAGGTTGTTTGCTTCCGCGTTTTGACGTGCTAGCGCAAGCGCGTCCGTGCTCCATTCCCAGCCTTCTACATAGGAATCTGTGCGTGCCGCTTTGGCTCCAAGTGCAATACAGCCCGAACCACTGCACCAGTCCAACATACGCCCCTGTGCGGGCAAAACCGCGAGGGCTAATGAAAGAACCTCTTCCGTTTCTGGACGAGGAATCAGTGCGCGAGGATCGATAGACAGCGTCAGCCCTGCAAAGTCCACCTGGCCGCGAATATGCGCCCATGGTTCATGGCGCATCAAGCGATCCACAACGGCTTGAGCCTCCTCCGGTTCAGGTAGCGGAAAATCAGGAGGTTTTAGACTGTAGGCAACGCGGTTGCCGTGCTTCCATTCCGTCCAGCGAGCCCAAAGCGCGCGAACTTCCTCGATGGGAATACCCGCTGTCTGAAGCTTTGAAAAGAAGGCCTGCTGAAACGCGCCGTAGGTCATGGGATAAAGGTAGGACTGTACCTTTGACGCATGACGGACTCCCAAGGAATTTTACGCTGCCTGGCTCTTGCTAAACAAGCAGGTGGTCATGTCCATCCCAATCCCTGGGTCGGATGTGTGATTGCCATTGGCGATCGGATTTTGGCCGAAGGATATCACACAAAAGCAGGCAAATCCCACGCGGAAGTAGAAGCTCTTAAGGCGCTAAAAGAAGAAGATCGCCCGCTGCTTTCGGAGGCGACGCTGTACGTCAATCTGGAACCCTGTTCGCACTACGGCAAAACACCCCCATGCGCATCAGCCATTCTAGAAGCTGGCATTCGAGAGGTGGTCGTCGGCACCGTGGACCCCAATCCCTTGGTTGCCGGAAAAGGCATAGACCTGCTGCGCGAGGCAGGCATCACGGTTCGCGTGGGCGTGGAGGAAAAGGCCTGTCGCTGGGTGAATCGCCGTTTCTTCCACAGCATCGAGACCGGATGTCCCTACATCGTATTGAAGTGGGCGGAAAGTGCCGACGGCTTGATCGATGGAGTGCGCAGCATCGACCATCCAGGCCCCTACCGGATTTCCAACGACGAAAGCCGCGCGCTCGTGCACCAATGGCGTAGCTTGGAGGCCGGTATCCTCGTGGGCTGGGGAACCTACATGCTGGACGAGCCCGAATTGACGGTGCGCGAGGTACGCGGCGCCCAGCCCCAACGCATCTTGTGGTCCTCCCGCGGGAAATGGGATGTAGAAGCCGGATGGTGGCTGTGGCAGGCCAAAAATCACCCAAAACCCTGGACGGTGTTTGAGCGTTTGGCGCGTGAATCTGGCCTTCGCAGCCTCTTTGTGGAAGGCGGCGCTGCTACCCTCCAAGGACTGATGGATGCTGGACTCTACGACGAAATTCGTGTGATCAAAAGCCCAATTGCCTTAGGCGATGGCTTGGCTGCCCCCATTGTGCCCGAAAATGCACAGAGAATGCCTGCGGGTAACCTTCCCACCGCGGAGTGCCCAGATGACATTGGAGACAACGCCATACAGCGCTTTCTGTCCCCTACCTTTAAACTATGAAGCGCATTTACCTCTGGCTGATGTTGACTTTGGGCTTTTACCTGCAGGCCCAAATCGCGCAAACACAGTGGTATGGACGGAGTCAAATGGCGGATAGCACCTCCTTGGAGGCTCAAGCGTGGTTGGAGATACAGGCCTCCCTTCCTGAACCTTCTTCTTGGTCGCCATCCTTCAGCCGAAAAAGCCCT
>DLWR01000206.1 GCA_003444795.1 Cryomorphaceae bacterium | reverse complement strand
AATCAGCCATGTAGGCACTGAGTTCGTCTGTGATTTGGCCCAAATTGGAAATGGAGCGATTCACATTGTCAAAGGAGGTTCGGAATTCGTCCTGCATCTCCCCGCCCAAGAAGCCCGTTAAAATATTCACCGTTGAGTCTAGACTAGCCAAGAGTTTTTCCGCCTTGACCTTGACGGGAAGGACTTCTTTGTTGATGGATTCGGACAAGGAGGCCTCAACAGAAGAGGCCAGCGTATCACCGCTTTCAATTAAAACGCTGCCTTTTTCGAGTACCAGGGCGATTTCCTTGGCGCCGAGTAGATCCGCAGAGCGAATTTCTGCAATGCTATTTGCGGTGATAGGATAGTCCGTGGTGATATTCATTTTTACCACAATCTTTCCACTGTTGTTGGGGTGGAAGTAGACATCACTCACTTTTCCCACCGAAAAGCCATTTAGCGTCACGTTTTGGCTTTTGGTGATGCCTTCGGTGTTGTCGTACACCGCATAGACTTCGGTACCGTGCTCAAATAGGTCCGAGCCCTTCAGGAAGCTGATTCCCCAGTACAAAACAGCAGCGGCTAAAACCACTACTACGCCGGCTTTAAATTCTCGTGAAATCATAGGGCAACAAGATACAATTATTGACGGAGGCGTTCGGCTTCCGAAGGTGAAATGCGGTCATCCCCGCGGTAAGCGACAATGAAGGCGTCGGGAAATCCACTTTTTTGAACGTTCGATAAGGCTGCTTTAGCATCGTCGAGGCTGCCATAATGCCCTTGGAGGTAGCGGTAAAGGCGGCCATCGGGTTTAATCCAAACATCGGAAACCGCATTAAAAGGCGCTTCACTGGTGGCCTTTTTCAACCCAGATACCGACAGCTGAATCGCAAATAGGATCGTTGGAGCAGGGGGCGGGGTAGCGGCGGCTGTTTCTTGAGCGGTGTTGGAGGGAGGGGTATCCGTGGTTTCGGTGGCTGGGATGCTGGTCGAGGGTTGTGCTGGGGCCAGGCCGCGTTCGCGACGGGTCTTGTAGGCCCCAAAGGAGCGTGCAATGGCCGTGGACATGGCATCTTGGCCTTCGACGCTATTTAAATAATCCTCCTCTGCAGAGTTGGTGGTGAAGCCTAATTCGATCAACACGGAAGGCATGGAGCATCGACTGGTCACGTAGAGAGGCTGCTGACGGACGCCGCGGTCCTTGCGCCCCACATCGTTGCGAAAGGCATTTTGGATGGTTTGGGCCAGCTCAATACTTTGTGTTTGGAAGGCGTACTGGTAGAGGGTTAGCGCTATGTAGCTCTCGGGCTTGCGGGGGTCAAAGCCTTCGTATTTGTCCTGATAGTTGTCCTCCATGAGGATGACCGAGTTCTCTCGCAAGGCCACTTGGTTTTCATCGTCGTGGTTTTTCCCCATGACATAGGTGGTGGAGCCGTAGGCCGTTTTATTCTCCGCGGCATCGCAGTGAATGCTGATAAATAGATCGCCTTGCTCCCGATTGGCGATGGCGGTGCGCTCGTACAATTCCAAGAATCGGTCTGAATTGCGGGTCATGACCACTTGTACGTCCGGATAAAGCTCTTTGATTTTGGCGGCCGTTTGCTGTGCAACCGCCAGGGCTACATCCTTTTCGGTGGTGCGGTAGCGGCGTGTCCCCAAGTTTCCAGGGTCTTTTCCACCGTGCCCGGCATCAATAATGACCTTCTGAACGCGGTCCGAAGACTTCACGGCAGGCGAAAAACCAAGGTAGGGCACCGCCAAGGCTGCAATAAGTACCCAGGTCAGGCGTTGCAATGCTGTACTTTTGGACTTCGTTTTCATGGGGATGCACACAAAATTACGCGGTTTAACGGCAACTTGCCTGCTGGCGCTGGGTTCTTTTTCGGCCTTTGGTCAAGAAGATCCACGTACATCCCCTATCCAATTTCATTCCAAGCAAGATGGACTGTATTTGGTGGGTGAAAATGCGGTTCTGCTGCGCGAAGACGCTATCGTCACCATGGAGGGATTGGAATTGCGTGCATACACCATTAAAATCGATTACGAAAATCACCTCCTGACGGCCTACGGGGAGCGTGATGCGGCATCGGGCAAGGTCCAAGGTCGCCCCATCTTCACGCAGGGCGATCGGAAGTTTGGGGCAGACACCTTGAAATACAATTACGTGACCCAAAAAGGATGGGTCTACCAAGGCAATACCACGGAGAGTGGGGGCTATTTGCCCGGAGAACGCATTAAAATGTTGGAAGACAGCTCGTACTACTTGGGGGCGATGTCTTTCACGACCTGTAACCACGAGCATCCACACTTTGCCATTGTGACCCAAAAAGCGCGCTTGGATGTGGGACGACGCATTGTGACCGGCCCGGCATTTTTGGAAATTCTGGACCTTCCTACGCCGCTAGGTCTTCCGTTTGCATTTTTTCCCATGATGGACAAGCAGGCGAGTGGCTACATTCTACCCACGTTCGCCGATAAGCGGGAGTGGGGATTGGGACTCGTTGGAGGTGGGTATTATTGGGCCTTCAATGACCACTATGACTTGCGTTTGACCGGGGATATCTATACGCTTGGGTCCTACGGCATTCAGGCGGCGAGTAATTACCGGTTTCGGTACAAGTATTCGGGCAATTTGGGGCTGCAGATCAACCGAACCAAATTTGGCGACCCCCGTGCACCCAGCGGTCAATTCATGGATGCTAAAGATTACCGCATCACCTGGAGCCATACCCAGGATGCCAAAGCACACCCAAGTCAATCCTTTAGTGCCCGGGTAGAATTGGCAACGGGTTCTTTCTTCAAAAACACCACCACCAACGCCCAGGATTTTCAAAAGAACGACATGTCCTCGTCCATCAGCTATACCAAGCGTTGGCCTGGAAGCCCTTTTTCGCTGACTGCTGCGGCGCGCCACCGCCAAAACAACCAGAACGGAACCTTGAGTCTGAGCTTGCCTGAGGTGAATTTGGGCATGACACGCATTCAACCCTTTGCGCGCCGAAACCCGGTGGGCAGCACGCGTTGGTATGAGAAGATAGGCCTCACCTATAGCATGCAAGCGCGAAACGAAACTAATGGCCTCTTGACGGAAATGGCGACGCCTCATGTGCTTTTTGCGGCTGACCGAATTCGTTCTGGCGTCAACCACAGCGCGGCCATGAACACCAACTTGAAAGTGCTGCGCTATATCACCGTTACGCCCAATGCCACCTATCAGGAACGCTGGTATCCCTATGCGTTGGACTACCGCTGGGATTCGATGTCCTCTTCCGTCGTGAAGGATACGCTCACAGGATTTTTTGCTGCGCGTGAATACGGTGTAAGCGCTGGGGCGAGTACCACGATCTATGGCTTGTTCAATTTTAAGCGGGGCCCCATCAAGGCGGTGCGTCACATGCTCTATCCCTCTGCAAGCTGGCGATTTGTTCCCGATTTTACGGGGTCGCAGTGGAATGCCTACCAAACAGTCCAAAGCGATACCGCCGGCACCTTCAAGACCTATTCGCGCTACCAAGGCTTCATCTATGGAGGGCCTGGATTGGGCAACCAAGGAGGCTTCAATTTCCGTCTACGGAATTCGTTGGACGGTAAATGGTTGGCACCCGGAGATTCCGGAACTGCGAAGAAATTCAACCTCTTGGAGGACTTTACCCTGGAGAGCAATTACAACCCGATTCTCACCAGCAACCCTCTGAGCCCAGTGGGGGTCCGAGCGAGCACCAGCTTCTTGAAGAACAAAGTGCGCGTATCCTACCAAGGGGCGTATGACTGGTATGCGATCGATTCCAGTGGGCAACGCACCGAGGATTTTGCCTGGGAGGCAGGTCAAGGGCCCTTGCGTCCGTCCTTACATCAATTATCCGTGGATCTGCGTTTCCGAGGCGGCAATGCGGCGGGACGTCCGGTGGCGCCCATGAATGAATTTGGCTTGGAGCAAGACTTATATCCGGATTACTACGGGTACATGGATTTCATGGACTGGCATGCACCATGGACCTTCAATGTGGGGTATTCGTTGCGCCAAAATGCCGCTCCGGGCTCCATGGCGATGAACACCACTCAAAGCGTTCGAATCGACGCCTCCTGGGAGCCCACCGCCAATTGGCGTCTTGGTATCAATTCGGGTTACGACCTAAAGGCCCGTGACTTCACCTTCACGACGATTGACGTTTTGCGCCAGCTGCACTGCTGGGAGATGCGGATTCGATGGGTTCCATTTGGCTATGCTCGTTCCTACAACATCGGCATTGGCGTGAAGGCCCCCCTCATGTCCGCCCTGAAACTGGAACGCCGCCGAGGTATTGGTGACTATTGAGTGTGTAAGGGTGTAAGGGTGTAGGGGATTGCTTGCGTTGGGCAGGCGTGCCCTATGCCTTCTTGACTAGCGCCGAACGGGGCGCATACCTAACTCCCTGCTACCTTTGTGCCATGCGCATCGCTGTCCTTGATAATTTGGATTCCTTCACCTACAATTTGGTCCATCGGTTAGAACCTATGGTGGATGGGGTGGGGGTCGTTCGCAACGATGATCCCAAAGCATTAACGGTTTTGGCTGCTGCAGATGCGGTGATTTTGTCCCCAGGGCCTGGATTGCCAGAAGATTCAGGTTGCTTGATGGAAGCGGTCCGTCAAATGGTGGGCACTAAGCCTGTCCTCGGGGTTTGTTTGGGCATGCAAGCCTTGGGCCTGCACTTTGGTGCAAAGCTGTATCATGCGGGCCCTCCTCAGCATGGAGTGGCACGTGATCTCCACGTAGTTTCCGAGACGTCTGTACTTTTTCATGGCCTTTCATCGTCTTTGAAGGTAGGATTGTACCATTCTTGGGCGGTCCGAAAAGAAGACTTAGGACCCGCCTGTGTTGCGACCAGCACGGAAGGCATTCCCATGGCGGCAGAATGGCCCGAGCAAAAGGCCTACGCCGTGCAATTTCACCCAGAGAGCGTGCTTACCCCAGAGGGTGATCGCATACTCGCCAATTGGGTAGCGGTCGCAAAAGGGTGAAAGGGTAGAAGGGTAAAAGCCTAAAAGGGTTAAAAGGGGGCGTTTTTTAAACGTTTATGCTCTTTTATCCACGCGCATTTTGAGGGATTTTCTCTGCGCGCCGGGAGGCTCTGTTCAAAAATCAGGACGCTCCCCCTTGCACCCTTAAACCCTTAATCCGCGTGGCCTTTCAACCTACAAATAGAAATCCGTACTCAGGAATTGGCTGCTTCGGTGCGAAAGGACCTCTGAAACCAAGGCTTTTTGATCCCCGGTGGATGCAAATGTTACGAGGCTGCGTATGGAGAAAGCCCGCAAAGCATCGTAGACCGACAAGGTGCCTTCTGCGGAATCCTTCCGGCCGTTGAATGGGAAAGTATCCGGTCCTCGCTGGCATTGCGCATTGATGTTCACGCGTCCCACTTGTTGCACAAATACGTCCACGAGGCGACCTAAGGATTCAGGATGCTGGATAAAGAGTCTAACCTGCTGGCCGTAGGGTGATTGTACTCCATATGCAATTGGCTCCTGGATGTCGTCAAAGGCGACAACGGGCACTACCGGCCCAAATTGCTCCTCGTGATAGATGCGCATGTCCGCGGTGACCCCGGTCAAGAGCGTTGGAGCAAAGAAGGTTTCATCAAACTGTCCACCAGAAGCATTCGCAATCTGAGCGCCCTTGCTAAGTGCGTCTTGTACGAGCTCGTTGAGGTAGGCCGTTTTTCCATTTTCGGGGAGAGCCGTAATCTTCGACCCATTTTCCCAGGGAAGTCCCCAGGTCAGGTCTTCAATTCCCGTTGAAAGTTTTTCCACGAAGGCGTCATGAATGCCTTTTTGGACCCAAAGAATTTTTAGGGCGGTACACCGCTGACCGTTGAAGCTGAGCGAACCGGCCAAGGATTGGGCTACAGCCAAGTCGAGGTTAGCATCGTCCATGATAATGCCTGGATTTTTAGCGTCAAGCCCTAAGACTGCGCGGAGGCGGTGGGGGTGGGGGTGTAGGCGTTTGAGGTCGCTTGCGCCCTTGTGTGTGCCGATGAAGGCCATGGTGTGAATTCGGCCCGTTTCCATGATGGCCGACACGGTCTCGCGGCCTCGGCCGAGAATAATATTCACAACCCCGGGAGGAAAGCACGTTGCGAAGGCCTCCATCAAAGGGGTGATGAGAAGGACGCCGTATTTGGCCGGTTTGAAAATCACCGTGTTCCCCATTAGCAGAGCGGGAAAGAGGGTGGTAAAGGTTTCGTTTAACGGATAATTATAGGGTCCCATAATGAGCGCCACCCCAAGGGGTACGCGGCGTACTTGCGCTAAAAAGCCTCCTTCCTCCCGAAAGTGAATGGCCTCTCGCTCCATCGCTTTCACGCTTTGGATGGTGTCCCGTAGGTAGTCTACGGTTCGGTCAAATTCCTTCTCTGCATCCGGCCGAACCTTGCCAATTTCCCACATCAAAAGACGGACGACATCCTCGCGAACCGCCACCATAGCTTTGATAAAGGCCTCCACGGCTTCGACCCGTGTCGCCATGGAAGCGGTAGGCCATTCGCCCATGCCATAGTCAAAGGCCTTTTCTGCGGCATCCAGGGCGGCTAGACTTGCAGCCCCATCCATCCGGGGAATAGACCCCAGGCAAACGCGCGCTGGACCGTTCGGACTTTCGCCCATAGTTGGGGAGTACACCTCCATGGTCGGGCCGACCCAAGGGACAAGGGCTCCGCCCAATACGGTGTGTTCAACATGACTCTGTGCGGGTTGTGCGGCGAGTGGGGTTCTAGGAAATGCTTTCATATCATCAAGATTACCGAATTTGGCTGAAAACTTGCGTGACCTATGCCACAGATTATCCACAGCCCTCATGCCCCCGAACCGATAGGCCCATACAGCCAAGCGGTGCGCGCCGGTGATTTTTTGTTTATATCCGGACAGATTGCCCTGGACCCTAAAACGGGAGAATTAAACATGGCCTCACTAACCGTAGAGGTGCAGTTGGTTCTCCAGAATTTATGCGCGGTC
>DLWR01000025.1 GCA_003444795.1 Cryomorphaceae bacterium | reverse complement strand
GCGGAGGAGGTCGCGCCAGTTCCCTGTCAAGGCCTCGCCCAAGCGATATACGGCGGGATCGTTGAGCACAAAGCCCAAACTTCCATGGGTATCGTGATCGGCTAGCAAGACCACTCCGCGCTGAAAGTTTTCATCCTCCAACAAGGGATGCGCCAATAAAACTTGGCCACGTTGAATAGAATGCACGGAAGGCTGCGCCATATCTTCTAATTTAGCACAACTTATGCGTTTAACCGACGACCGAAAGGAATACGTGGCTGGAAGCCTGGACGACAGCGCTTTACACGTGGATCCATGGGTGCTTTTTGCTCGATGGCTGGATGAATATCGCGCCACTGGAGCCTCTGATGCCACCGCTTTTGCATTGAGCACCATCTCACGCGAAGGCTTTCCGGATTCGCGCGTGGTTCTACTCAAAGATGCCAAAGAAGGCTCTTTGGTGTTCTACACCAATTACGCGTCAAAAAAAGGCCAAGATTTGGAGGCGCATCCGCACGCACATGCCCTATTCTTTTGGCCGTCCCTAGAGCGTCAAATGCGCATTTTTGGGGCTGTAGAGCGCGTAGATGCAGTGGTGAGCGATGCCTACTTCCATTCGCGTCCAATCGGCAGTCAACGCGGTGCTATCGCTTCTGCACAGTCTCAGTCCGTTAGTGGGCGTGGGGCGTTGGAAGCGCAATTTGCCCAGGCTGAGGCCATTCCTGAAGCAGATCTTAAACGTCCTGAGTATTGGGGTGGCTATTCCCTGCGCGTGGAACGCATTGAGTTTTGGCAAGGACGCCCAAACCGAATGCATGACCGCATCGTTTTTACTAAATCTAAATCTGGTTGGACCGCCGAGCGACTCCAGCCTTAAGCAATTCCTCCCTCATGACCACGTTTGCCGTTGTAGGGTGTGGACGCATTGGAAAGCGCCACATTGAAATGATCAAAAACTTGCCCGATGCCACCTTGGTGGCCGTTTGCGATGTGCTGGGGGCTGACGAACTAGGATTGCCCGATGGTCTGTCCCTGTATCCCGCCTTGGAAGACTTACTGGCCGCACATCCGCATATTGACGTGGTCGCCATTGCTACGCCTAATGGCTTTCATGCTTCCCAAGCCTTGCAGGTAATTCAGGCAGGCGCCCATGTCATCATTGAAAAGCCTATGGCCCTTCGTCGCTCAGATGCCGAGAAAGTGCTACATGCGGCGCTCCAGAGAGGGAAATATGTCTTTGGGGTCATGCAAAACCGCTACAGTCAGCCTAGTGCTTGGCTTAAAGAAGTGGTGGAAAGTGGTCGCCTTGGTGACATTTACCATGTGCATGTGAATTGCTTTTGGAACCGCGACGAGCGCTACTACCATCCGGGTGACTGGCACGGCACAAAAGCGCTGGATGGAGGAACGCTCTTTACCCAGTTTAGTCACTTTGTAGACATCCTGTACTGGGTCTTTGGTGATGTAGAGCCCACGTCGGTTCAGCTCAACAACTTCAACCACCCGAACAGTATTGAATTCGAAGATTCGGGCATGGTTCATTTTAAACTCGTCCAAGGGGGCGTGGGATCCTTGAACTACTCCACCAGTGTGTGGGATGCCAACCTTGAGTCAAGCATGACCGTCGTCGGGGAGAAGGGCTCTCTCAAGATTGCGGGCCAGTACATGAACGAAGTGGTTCACTGCCACATCGAGAACTATGAAATGCCCGTGTTACCCCCGAGCAACCCACCGAACAACTATGGCCCCTACAAAGGATCCGCCGCCAACCACATTTACGTCTATGAGAATGTAATGCGCGTATTGAACGGGGAAGGGCCGATAACCACCAATGCCTTGGAGGGATTGAAGGTGGTTGACATTATTGAGCGCATCTACGCCAAAGCATAAGGTAAGGCAATGCATATGGGCTGTATGTGATGCCAGCAGTAGTGCTGACCGTAAAATATTAAACATTTAAAACGAAAAAAGCCGCCCATTCGGGCGGCTTTTGCGTTTAGGTGATTTGGTGAATTAAAGCTTAGCGCCCAATTCGGCACCAGCCTTAAACTTAGCTACTTTCTTAGCAGCGATTTTGATAGTCGCGCCAGTTTGGGGGTTGCGGCCCTCACGTGCACCACGTGCAGATACGCTGAAGGTACCAAAGCCTACGAGCGATACTTTGTCGCCTGAAGCCAAAGCGCTACCAACATTACCGGTGAAAGAATCAAGAGCTGCTTTAGCTTGTGCTTTTGAAATTCCTGCATCAGCTGCAATAGCGTCGATGAGTTGTGCCTTGTTCATGCTTTTAGGTTTTATGATTAAAAATTTGTTTTTGGTCGATAACAAATATAAACGAATACCTAGGACTCACAAGGGTTTACAAGGTTTTTTTACTGCTTTAACGCAAATTTCCCTCGCTTTCTAAATCCCCGAAGAAAGTCAGAGCTGTCCATTTTGCGCTTTCCAGGCCATTGTATTTCTTGAATTGAGAGGAGGTTCTCACCCTGAGCAAGATGTATATATGTATCTGAAATAATTAGTTCAATACGTTTATTATAATCTTCTGTATTATAGAGTTTTATGATTTTTGAACCATAAACTTTAATGCGTTTCTCGGGTGCTTCGGACAAGGCTAAACTTGCGCCTGGAAAACTATCGCAGGCCCGTATGCGATGGTGAATGTCTTCTAGCGTAGAAAGTCGTTCCAGCTCGGCAAAATCTGCGAATATTTTTGGGGCTAAGCGAGCGTTTTCGCCTATATTTTGAGGAATTGGATGACTATTTCCATTCCATAAATCACGAACTGTCTTCACGGCAAGTGCTGCGCCGGCGTGCATCAATCGTTCATAGAGGGCGGCAATGGTCTCATTTGGTGCTACCGAAAGGTGCTCCTGAAGTAGGATAGCTCCTTCATCAATGCGATCATTGAGTAAGAAGGTTGTCACCCCCGTCTGGGTATCTCCATTTGCAACGGCCCACTGAATGGGGGCTGCACCACGATAGTCGGGCAGGAGGGAGGCGTGAACGTTAAAAGTCCCCAAGGGTGGCATATTCCAAACTTCCTTGGGCAACATTCTAAACGCCACCACGGCGAAGACATCTGCTTGCAGGTCTGCGAGGGCACGTAAAAACTCCGGATCCTTGAGTTTTACCGGTTTCAACACGGACAACCCGAGTTCATGCGCTGTGTTAGATACATGACTGGCCCGGAGTGTTTGTCCTCGACCCGCAGGTTTGTCCGGAGCTGTCACGACGCCGACGACCTCCATGCGTGCATCCTGAGCTAAAGCCCGCAAGGTTCCGCTCGCAAATTCGGGGGTTCCAAAAAAAACAATACGGGTTAGTGGCATGGGTGATAAATTCCAGATTCTGTGGGTGCCCACAAAGTTCGGTGAATTCCGGTTCGCAGCGCTTCTTTGACCGCCTCAGGAGGATCCGGCAGGTAGTGCATCAGGTCTGCTGCGCTTTTTGGGGAGGCCTGAAGCAAGGCCAAAATATGGCCCTGTATAGCCAAACTGCTTCGTTTCCGGGGTTGCGTGCATCGATCACAGCGGCCGCAAGGGTCGTGATCAAACTGCCCAAAGTAGGCGAGGAGGACCTCCATTCGGCACTTTTCTGTGTGCAAGAAATCCAGAACTGCATGGGCCCGATCGCCTTTAGCGGTCCGCAGCGCATGAATTTTGGTCCTGGAAATGGGCATACGGCCTTCCTCCGCACGGGGCAATTTCCAAGTGAGCACCGTTTTGGCGTCTACGTGAGTCCATTCCAATATTCCTGCTTTCTGTAAACTGTTGAGTTGTTCGTAGAGGTCAGGAATACTGAGCTGCAAATCCTGTGCGATTTTCTTCGCAGAAAACCTAAGAACCGAACCAAAAGAGGGTTGGCGCGCCAAATAATAGCCGGTGTCCTCTACTAAGGGGAGATTTTTTAGGGCATCCACCAGGGCGTGACCATGCATGCGCAAGGTATACGTAGCCTGTTCGGTCCATCGGTCTTGTAGGAGGAACAGGCCTTCCCGTTCAAGCGTTTTTAGCGCAATGTGAAGCCAGCTTCGAGAGACGTTCAGTCGTTCCGCCAAGCGGTCTAGATCTACGGCCTGCCTCACGTCTTTTCCATCTCCGATAGCAATTTGGCCGATGCTGCCAAGCATATTATATACTCGGCTTAAGTCTTCCCAGCTGAGTTCTTCTTCGTGAAGGCGCTTTGTAAACACAGCTTCTACACGGCTATCCAAGAGGAAATGTGCTTCTGCGGGATTGCCGTCGCGACCAGCTCGGCCCATCTCTTGGTAGTAGGACTCTAAGGAATCAGGGAGGTCCAGATGGAAAACCTGCCGAACGTCCGCCTGGTCAATCCCCATGCCAAAGGCATTGGTGGCGACCATGACCGGCGCTTCCCCGGATATCCAGGCGTGTTGGTGAGCGCTTCGTTCCTCCAAACTCATGCCGGCATGGTAGGCTTTCGCTGGAATGCCCTGCTCTTGAAGGCGCTTTGCCCACAGAACGGTCTGGCTCCGGCTGCGCGTGTAGAGGATTTGACGCCCTTCCTTTGGTCGGAGCAGGTGAAGTAAGGTGGTTTCGCGCGTTTGGGTGGGGTGAACGTGAATAGCAATATTTGGACGGTCAAAAGAGCGCTGGAAAACCGGGGCGGCTTCCAAATGGAGGATTTGCCGAATATCTTCCAACACTGCCGCCGTAGCTGATGCCGTAACGGCCAAGCATGGGACCTCCGACAGGGCCTGCCGAAGAACGCCCAGTCGGGTGTAGTTCGGTCTAAAGTCATGACCCCATTGACTCGCACAATGTGCCTCATCAACAGCCAACAGTTGAATCGGCAGGTGGGGGAGTCTTTCTAAAAAGCGCTGACTCAACGCACGCTCTGGCGAAATGTAGAGGAAGGCAAACTCGCCGGCTATCGCGCGATCCATCCATTGGTCCCAAGTTTTTAAGGGGACATCACCCGCCAGGGAAAGGGCTGAGATGTTCCGTTTTTGCAGGTCGGCTACCTGATCCTCCATGAGGGAAATCAAGGGGGAGACTACAATGGTCAGACCTTGGCGAGCCAGTCCGGGTACTTGGTAACAGATAGATTTACCGCCTCCCGTGGGGAGCAGTGCGATGGCGTCGCCTCCGTGGGTGACATGTTCAATAATTTCGGCTTGGCCGGGGCGAAAAGATGCATAGCCCCAAACCTGTTGCAGTATAGCGTGGAGCGCCTCAGTGGTCACGAAGGTGCTTGAGCATAAAGGTCACGCGTTCTTCAACGGTGCCGGGAGGAACTTCAATCAGTTTATAGCCCTCTGCCTCATAGGTGCGCTTGAGGGAACCGTGGATGGAATGGCAGGTTTCAAAGGGTTCCCATCGGCCTTCATCCATCAGGTAAATCTCCTCCCATGGGGGGAAAATGAATACTTCCTTGTGGTAGGGGAAGCGGCTGGGGTCCATATCCTCCGGAATGCGCTTGTCGCCGGCATCCATGTAGGCCAAAATATCCAAGATGGAGCGGTCATAAAACACGGAGCCAGAAAGCCAGTCCGCCGACTTGTGCTGTTCAGCGCGCAGTTTCCAAATAGCGCGTGAAAAGGCGATGAGGTTACGCCAAGGGTCTGAGCCGCCTGTGCCATAGCCCGTTTCGTCCCAGTATTCGCGCGATACTTCCTTCATTACGGAGAACCCTTGAGCCTCCAGAGCCTGCACCACGGTAGATTTGCCCGTGCCTGGGGCACCGGTTAAAACAATTCGACGAACAGGAGCAGATGCGTTGTTACTTTGGAGACTCATTATGGATGCAGTAGCTTTTAAAGATTTGCTGGAGCAAAACTACACTTGGCCCAGCATTTATATGTTCAAATTTGTTTGTCCAGCCAGCAATGAAAATATTGCCTACTTGGAGGGTTTGTTCAATTCGGAAACGTCCGAAATTCAAATCCGTCAGTCCTCCAAAGGCAATTTTGTGAGTGTGACAGCCAAAGAGTTGATGCTCTCTCCCGATCAGGTCCTGGAACGCTACGCGAAAGTCAAGGAAATTCCGGGCTTACTTTCCCTCTAGATCCTCCTCGGGGGCAGCTTCCGCTTCGGTTTCTGCCGAAGCATCTTCCTTTTTGGCGCTCGCTTTGGGCTTTGAAGCAGGTTCTCCTGGGGTAGTTTTTGGGCCCTTCTCGATGTCCAGTTTGAGCTTCTCGGCATCCGCCTCCACGCTGAAGTGAATGGTGTCGCCCGGGTGAGCCAAGCCTTTCACGATTTCTTCTGCAAGGGGATCTTCCACAAACTTCTGAATAGCACGAGCAAGTGGGCGGGCGCCGTACTTGGGATCGTAGCCTTTTTCGCCGATGAATTCTATGGCTTCGGGTGTCAAGTGAAGTTCGTAGCCAATACCAGTCATGCGCTTAATCAGTGCCTGAGCCTCGATTTGTACGATACGGGAAATGTCGGACTTTTCCAGCGGATTGAAGACGATGACGTCGTCAATTCGGTTCAAGAACTCGGGCGCAAAGGCCTTTTTCAACGCGCTTTCAATCACGCCTTTGGCCAATTCATCGGCATGGTCTTCGCGGGTCTTGGTGCCAAATCCAACGCCGGAACCAAAGTCCTTCAGTTGCCGCGATCCGATGTTTGACGTCATGATAATCAGGGTGTTCTTGAAGTCCACTTTTCGGCCCAAACTGTCCGTCATGTGTCCCTCATCCAGGGCTTGAAGCATCAGGTTGAAGATGTCCGGATGTGCTTTTTCAACCTCATCCAATAGCACCACAGAGTAGGGCTTGCGACGCACCTTTTCAGTGAGTTGCCCCCCTTCTTCATAGCCCACGTAGCCCGGAGGCGCTCCCACCAGTCGAGAAATGGCAAACTTCTCCATGTATTCGCTCATGTCGATGCGTATGAGGGCGTCCGCAGAATCAAAGAGCTGAACGGCAATTTCCTTCGCTAGCTGCGTTTTGCCCACCCCTGTTGGGCCCAGGAAAATGAAGGAGCCAATGGGTTTGTTGGGGTCTTTTAGGCCTGCACGGTTCCGCTGAATGGCCCGAACGACCTTAGTGACCGCTTCATCTTGTCCAATGATTTTGGACTTGATACTGTCCTCCATGTGAGCCAATTTGTCCAGCTCTTGCTTTGCTACTTTCTTGACAGGGATGCCGGTCATCATGGCAACGACTTCCGCAATGTGGTCTTCCGTTACGGGTTGACGGTTCTCGCGCAATTCTTCTTCCCAACGGGCTTGCGCCTTGCTGAGTTCAGCCTCCAGGTTCTTTTCGTCATCGCGCAATTTAGCGGCCTCTTCATAGCGCTGACGGCGCACGACCTCCATTTTCTGCTGGCGCACCGCTTCCAAATCCTTTTCGAGCTGTGACACTTCTTCGGGAACTACAATGCTGGTAATGTGCACACGGCTACCCGCCTCATCCAAGGCATCGATGGCCTTGTCTGGGAGGTGGCGGTCCGAAACATAGCGTACCGTCAACCGCACACAAGCTTCCAAGGCCTCAGGTGTGTAGGTCACATTGTGGTGTGCTTCGTAGTTGGGCTGCAGATTTTTGAGAATCTGGAGCGTTTCTTCAGGGGAAGGCGGATCCACCATCACTTTCTGGAAGCGGCGTTCTAGAGCGCCATCTTTTTCAATGAATTGACGGTATTCGTCTAAGGTGGTGGCGCCAATGCATTGAATTTCTCCGCGAGCCAAGGCGGGTTTAAACATATTGCTGGCGTCCAACGAGCCCGTGGCACCTCCTGCACCAACAATGGTGTGGAGTTCGTCAATAAAGAGAATGATGTCGTCGTTCTTCTCCAATTCGTTCATAAGCGCCTTCATGCGCTCTTCAAATTGACCG
>DLWR01000043.1 GCA_003444795.1 Cryomorphaceae bacterium | reverse complement strand
ATTCCTGCGTCTGACCGCCAGAAAGCGGAAGCAGAAATTTGGCGCCAAGTAGGCCGAACCCATCACAAAGCTGGCCGCTGGTCCAATGCTCGTTCGGCCTATGACCGTGCTCCCGCTTCCCTAAAAACCTCGTTGCTTCGAAGCTTAACCTATTTACACCTATCCCTATGAAACCTTTTTCTCACCTAGCCCATGGCTACTGGCGATTAATGGAATGGAACCTCCGCCCGGAAGAGATTGCGCGGCTCATACAAGCGTCGTTGGATCTGGGCATATACACCTTGGACCACGCTGACATTTATGGCGATTACCGGTGTGAAGCCGCCTTTGGAAAAGGTTTTGCCCTTTTGCCTGCCGCAGAGCGTCAACGTGTTCAATTGGTGAGCAAATGTGGCATCAAATTGCTTTCGGCCTCCGCCCCGGAGCGACGCATCAAGCACTACGACTACAGCTACGACCACATCGTCCAAAGTGTGGAAACCAGCCTCATACGCTTGGGGGCGGAAAAGCTGGACGTATTGCTACTGCATCGTCCTTCTCCCCTTTTACAGCCCGAGGAGGTTGCGCGGGCGTTTTCAGACCTTCAGGCTGCGGGCAAGGTGCTTGATTTTGGCGTCTCCAATTTTACCCAAGCGCAATTTGACGCTCTACAAGGAGCCTGTGAACAACCGCTTGTTACCAATCAAGTCCAAATTTCACCGGTCCATGTGGACTACCTTTTTGACGGTGGCCAGGATCATGCCCTCCTCCACGACTACCGTCCCATGGCTTGGTCGCCATTGGGTGGAGGACGACTCTTGACCCCAAAGACCGAACGAGATCAAGCCGTTTTAGACGCCTTTTCAGAACTATCCGCTTCTACGGGCTTGCCCATAGACACCTTGGCCTATGCCTGGATTTTCAAGCTCCCCTCCAACCCGTGTATTCTGTTGGGCTCCGGAAAACTCGAACGACTCCAAGCCGCCGTAAATGCGTTGAGCTATGACTTTCCTTTGGAGGATTGGTATACCATTTTGCATGCTAGTCGGGGCCATGGGATAGCGTAAGGGCCAAAGGGTGAAAGGGTTTAAAGGTTGAAGCGTTTATCGCAGCGAAGTGCGGTCCTCTACCCTCGACTCGCCGTCGAGAAACCAAAAAGCAAAAAAGCCCGCTTTGCAGCGGGCTTTTTGCTTTTATTTAGGTTTGGCCAAGGCCTTAATTCAAACGCTTTTGCAACTCTTGGTCAATCGCATCCAAGAATTCTTGCGTGTAGAGATAATGCGTGGCGTGCTGTACGTTGTTCCCGTGAACGCAAATAGCCAAATCTTTGGTCATCTTTCCGGATTTAACGACATCGACACACACTGTTTCTAAGGTGTTGGCAAAGTGCACCAAGGCCTCGTTGCCGTCTAATTTTCCACGGTGGGCCAAGCCACGCGTCCACGCCAAGATGGATGCGATCGGGTTGGTGCTTGTTTGCTTGCCTTGTTGGTGCTGGCGATAGTGACGTGTCACCGTACCATGAGCAGCCTCAGCCTCCAAGGTTTTGCCATCAGGCGTCACCAACACCGAGGTCATCAAGCCCAAAGAACCAAAGCCTTGCGCCACGGTGTCGGATTGAACATCGCCGTCGTAGTTCTTACACGCCCACACAAAGCCGCCTTCCCACTTAAGGGCGGATGCGACCATATCGTCGATCAAACGATGCTCGTAGGTGATGCCCGCCGCTTTGTACTTTTCAGCAAACTCTGTTTCGTAGACTTCCTGGAAGATGTCCTTGAAGCGACCGTCGTACTGCTTCAAAATGGTGTTTTTGGTGCTCAAATAGAGCGGCCAGCACTTCTGAAGAGCTAGGTTCATACAGGAACGTGCAAAGCCATACACCGACTCATCCGTGTTGTACATGCTCATTGCCACACCGCCTCCATCAAAGTTGTAGACTTCAAACGTTTGCGCCTCTGAACCGTCCTCTGGCGTGAAGGTCATGGTCAACTTGCCCTTGCCGGTAATTACCGTGTCGGTAGCGCGGTACTGGTCGCCAAATGCATGGCGGCCAATCACGATCGGCTTGTTCCACGTGGTAACCAAGCGGGGAACATTTTCACAGATGATGGGCTCGCGGAATACCGTACCACCTAGGATGTTGCGGATGGTGCCGTTGGGGCTCTTCCACATTTTCTTCAGGCCAAATTCTTCGACGCGTGCCTCGTCCGGAGTAATAGTAGCACACTTAATACCCACGTTGTATTTCTTAATGGCCTCAGCGGCGTCTACGGTCACTTGGTCATTGGTCGCGTCGCGGTGCTCCATGCCCAGGTCGTAGTATTTGATGTCTACATCCACATAGGGGAGGATGAGTTTCTCTTTGATAAACGACCAGATGATGCGGGTCATTTCATCGCCGTCCAATTCGACGACGGGATTGGCTACTTTAATCTTGCTCATACTAACTGCTTTATGGGGCCTTTTTAGCCCATGCTTTGAAAGGATTGCAAAGTTACTCCAATTCGAGCTTAAATTCTTTTCTGAATTCGGCCAAATGCGGGTTTTTATCCAATAGAAACTGAAAACGCTCCTCGGGAGTGTACACGATTCGGGCATTGCTCGGCCCCTCCTCCACATGAACCGCCCAACGGATGGCATCATTCTCTAAGAGTGCCCGCAAACTGCCCACCAACTCATCCCGAACACCCTCCAAGTAATCTGCCTGCACCTTGTTTTCCACTGAAATTCGAATCCGAAACTCATCCTCCAGTACTGGGGTGGCTTTAGAAATTACGGAATGAATCACGGGGCGATCTTCCATGGACTTTACGGCATCCATCCACGCCGTCTCCAAGGCATTCTGGCTAAAGGAAGATAAGCGTTTGACTTCAGGCTCCATCGTTGCCGTAGGAGCCGTTTCATCCACGGCAATGGCCGTGCCGCTAATATTGGCTTTCAATGAAAAGGTTGATCGGCGCTTTCGATTGGGCTGCTCTTCTGTTTGGTGGACCTCAGATGTGCTTGGAGTCGCTTCCGTAATTGGCGCTATCTGAAGCGCAGCTATGCTTTCAGCGGTCAATAGCGCCTCTGCTGTTGGCGCTGGCGGAGCCTCCGTCGCGCTATCCGTGTGAGATTCGGCCTCAGCTACAGGTTGAATGGCCACTGGTTCGGGCGTTGACTCATCTCCGGGCGGGCGGGTAGAAGTGGGTTCCGCAACCACGGGAGGAACCACAGGAGCCTGTGGGGCTTCGTTTTGCTTAGTCCGTTCCGTCTGAACCTCTACCCGTTGAGGTTCAGTCTTTTTTTTTTCGTCCGAGCCTTGACCCATTCCTGCAAGTTCCAACAGGGCAATTTCTACTAGAAGCCTCGGATTAGAGCTGCTGCGGTAGGATAAATCGCATTGAGATAGCGCTTTGAGGGCATTCGCCAAGAAGGCCGGCGAGGCCTGCTGTGCCTGCTGGCGGTACTGCTCTTTAACGGAATCTGGAACATCCATGAGGGCTACCGTGGCTTCATGCTTGGCCAGTAATACATCGCGCACATGGCTCGCCAAGCCACCGACATAGCGGTGTAGGTCAAATCCCTGTTCGAGAATGTGGTCTACTTGGAGCAATAACGCCGTGGTATCTCCGGTCAATAGATGGCTTACCGTAGAGAAATAGACGGTGCGGTCTAACATCTGAAGATTTTCGCGAACCAATGCATAGGTCAGCGTACCTCCTCGGGCAAAGGCAGCCACACGGTCAAAAATGGACAGGGAATCCCGGAGGGCGCCGTCTGCTTTTTCAGCAATGGCATGCAGAGCCTCTTCTTCCACAGCAATGCCCTCCTTCCCAGCGACAAAGGCAAGGTGGTTGGCGATGTCCTGCAGACCGATGCGTTTAAAGTCAAAGATTTGGCATCGCGACAGAATAGTGGGTAGCACTTTGTGCTTTTCGGTCGTGGCTAGAATGAAAATAGTATGGGCGGGAGGCTCCTCCAGGGTTTTCAAAAACGCATTGAAGGCCGCTTGTGAAAGCATGTGCACCTCATCGATGATGTAGACCTTGAAACGGCCCACCTGAGGCGCAAAGCGAACCTGATCAATCAGCTGGCGGATATCGTCTACCGAGTTGTTGGAAGCGGCATCCAGCTCAAAAATATTGAGGCTGTAGTCCTGGTCTGGGCCCGTGTGTACTTCATTGATTCGGCGGGCCAAAATCCGCGCACAGGT
>DLWR01000188.1 GCA_003444795.1 Cryomorphaceae bacterium | reverse complement strand
GATGTCCACGCCATCCTGAAAGTCAAAGGAGTTGGGGGAGCCTTGGACTGGGCCATAGGCCGGACCACCCTGAAACTGGGAAATCAACCCGGTACTTGGAACCGGAAAGTCATCCGAGCCGGTTGTTCCAAGTATCACCAATTCCCCCGCATTGTTGACCATCATAGAGTGGGGCTGATCCGGTGAATCCCCACCAATGTACGTGGAATAGAGGCGCGCCGTACCGTTGGAGCTGAATTTGGTTAGACCAATGTCCATGCGCGCATAGCCCGCTGAGTTTACGTCATTGTAGGTTGGGTCAATAGCTCCAGCCGTCGTGGGATAGCCCGCATCAAAGACAATACCTCCACCATATAAATTGCCTTGTTGATCATAGGTCGCCGTGTAGCCCCAATTGTCCGCTAGGGAGCCACTGAAAGAGGAAAAGACCAACGTGGGATCAATGATCAAGGTTTTGCCCTTGGCGTAGTAGCCCACTTTGAAACCTACACGGCCGTTCTCAAGGGTGAATTCGCAACGTACTGTCTTTCCGGTCTCCAGGATGTAGGCATAGGGGGCTGTTTCGGTGATGGTCCCTAATGGGGTTTCTAAAACGAGCTGACCTTCAGCGTCGAGTCGCGGTACGATGCCCTCGTAGGCGATTTGGATGACGGCAGGGTCTCCTCCAGGTCGAACGTGCCAAGCATTGTAGAGCTCGCCTTCTTTTTCACCCCAAACTTGATCGATAAAGGGGTAGAGGTTGGGTCGTTTAAACCCCTGGTATTCAGGAACATTTGTGATCCATCTAGATGCGTCCTTGCCCAGGAGGTAGTTGCGGGGGCTGCTCGTGGGGTCTATCCCCACAAGAGGCGCTTCTAGTTGGGCGCCCACATAGGTGCAGAGAAGGCCAAATGCATCCGGACCGTTAGGATGGAGGTTGGGGCCGTGGTCGTCGTGACCGTGTTCGGGCATAACTCGCTCGTTCAGCAGAATCATTCGGTAGCCAGTGGACTCCCAGAACACTGCGCCATAGCTGAGCGGAGTTTTAGCGAGAAAAGGATCGGGCCACTGACCCTGATTGGGAATGAAAAGGGGCTGGGCATGACTCAAAAAAGCCAGACACATCGCTAGGAAAAGCCCCAATCGTTTCATCTTATAAATCTACGAGGAATTTTAGGCACCTATTCGGCGAGCGGCAATAAAACTGCGCTCGTTCTCTCCCCAAACAGTAGCTAGCAAATAATGTTCCGCGTTTTCTTTGAGCTTCATACGCTTGCGAATTTGCTCGGCTTTGTCGGGATAGCCGCGAACCACCACGGAGGCTCCGTCCGGCCAATCCCCTTTGAAAGGAGGGTGAATGGCGTCCATATGAAATACGCGCCCTGGGAAGTCTAGATGCAGGGCATCACTCGTCAATAGACGCGACTCAGGATGCAGCTGATACAACTCAAAAGCCTGCGCCAAGGAGGGAATTCCGCGACTCGCCACCAATGCCGCATCGGCATCATAGAGATAGGTGTTTGGAGGAGCCAGGGCGGGCTTGGGGGCCTTGGTATCAATGGCAAATCGATAGCGTTCCGCCCCGTCATGGAATAGATCAATGGCTACCCTTTCTGGGGCAGTAGCAGGTTGTCTTGTGACATGGACAAAGACCTCCTTCATTTCACGGTTTACACTGAGTAAATAGATCGTATGAGCATTGGGAAACCAGTGTAGTACCTCGTCTGCGTCTACCATAGGGGAGAGCTTGATCCAAACATGCTCTGCGAGCTCTAGCCAACGGGGAAGTTCGGTGAGTGGGTTTGGTAAACAGTCTTTAGGGTGGTAAACACGCTTTCCTGCACCATCCATACGCGATGGGTCTACATAGATGGCGTCCAAGGGTTTTTGAGGTGAAAAATGCTCACTAGCCATGGCATGAACCTCTCGCAGTGTCCCTAATGCTTGCGCATTGTGCGCATGCAGAGCGGCCAAGGTAACGTCGGGCTCCGTCACCAGGGTCTGAAAACCGGCACCCTCCAAGCCCCAGGTATCCACTCCGCTTCCCCCCGTCACATCCCAAATTCTAGAGCCAGAAGCCAAAGTCAAACCCAGTTCGCGACCTCGCCATAGGGCTGTAGCACAAGAACTTGCTTGGCTCAATTTGCTTTTAGAAGGAAAGAGATAGCCCTGACATATAATCAATGGTCCAAATCGTTCACTCATTTGTGACCTTACTTCCAGCTGGTCAACTAAGATGCTAAAATGGGGCAATTTGTCCTTTTTGAGACGGAGCCTCAGGGCATCTTTCCCAGTATTTTCGGCGCAAAATGCCTCTACCTCGGCAGCACTAGGAAAGGTTTCGGGAAAAGCCATGCTTCAAAGATACCCGACCTGTGTTAATCCTTTGAGCATCAAGAGCATCTAGCACGATCTGATTCTGTGTATTTTCAAGGCTTCAATTGCACCACCTATGCTTCGCAAGCTTTCGCTCTTTTCAGCCCTTTTGGCACTGGCTTTCAGCGCATCTAGCCAAATCGTTAGCACCTCCGATACAGCCTTTGGCCCTTCCATTCCAACGCTGCTTGTGGGCGGTGCGAATCCGACCACCTCAACACTTTCCTCTTGTGCGGATAGTTTGGTGGTTCAAATCCCCGCCAACCGCTGGGTGTACAGTGTGGATGTTCAGTACAACATGTTGGCAGCAAACAATGGGTGGAGAAGTGAGCAATTTTCGTACTTGACATGCACGACGACGGGTAATTCCGAGGCAAGTATTTCTCAAGGGGTGGGAAACCAGCCAGGACTTCAGACGTACAGCAGGACAGGATTAAACATCGCCAATGGCGCTACGACGACGGGCACCTTGGTTTTTCGATTAGACGCTTTCAGAACATGGGGAAATCCTGCAGGATGTGACACTGCCGTGAACAAAGTGGTCCATGGCACTTGGGTGGTGACGGTACATCATGGCCCTATGCCTACTTGCTTTCCGCCTACCGGTTTCCAAAACAACTGGGTCATGTCCAATTCGGCCCAATTCTCCTGGACAACGGGTGGAGCGACCAATTGGCAGCTCAAATACGGGGCAGTTGGTTTTAATCCAACATCCGCCGGAACCTATGTTAGTGCTGCATCGACTACGAAAAAAATTACCGGCTTAACGGCTTCGACGAGTTACGATGTCTACGTGCGGGATTCCTGCGGAACGGGCAATAGCTCCATGTGGGTCGGACCCGTGACCATTACCACCTTGTGTTCTCCTTTGGTTGCACCCTATCTGGAAACATTTAGCGGCACGGCTTGGACCTCTGGAACGGGCACCAATAATATCAACAACGCCATCGATGCCTGCTGGACGCGCGATCCGGGCGCACCGACGGGTAATGGGGGTGGACAGCCCTACGCTTGGGGCACCAAGGCAGGACCTACGCCTACCAACAACACCGGCCCTACCGCAGACCATACGGTGGGTACGCCTGCCGGAAAGTACGTTTATACGGAAGCCAGTGCCGGGGCTTACCAAGATGAGGCGGACTTGATTTCTCCGTTGATGGACATCAGTGGATTGTCCAACCCGTCGGTGACTTTCTGGAAGCATATGTTTGGACAATACACAGGCACCGTTGCCTTGGATGTTTGGACGCCCACCAATGGCTGGCAGTACAACTTGTGGAGCCAATCGGGTGCTACCCAAACTTCTTCCGCTGCGGCATGGGACTCGGTCAATGTTCCGCTTACCAATTTGGCCAATGACACCATCCGGATCCGATTCCGGGCCATTCGATCCTTTGATGTGACGGGGGATATGGCTTTGGACGATGTCTACTTCCAAAACGGTCCAACCTGTCCACAGCCCACGGGCTTGGCTGCCACCAATACCAGCTTTACCTCGGCGTCACTCGCCATCACCACCGGCGCGGGCACAAGTTGGCAGTTGGCCTATGGAACTCCTGCTCAGACTCCAGGAGCCATGGCTAAAACGGTAGTATCCTCTACCACGCCCACTTTATCTGGCTTGACGGTTGGAACGGACTATGCCATGTATGTGCGCAACATTTGTGGTGCAGGGGACACCTCAGGCTGGTATGGGCCTTTGCTCGTGAGTACCCTTTGTTCTCCTGTTGCTGCTCCATGGGCGGAAAACTTTGACGGCACCGGGTGGACTGGTGGTACTGGTGCCTACAATGCGAACGATGCGCTGGCAACCTGTTGGTTCCGTGACCCAACAGCTGGAAATGGACCTGGTTCGCCCTATTTCTGGGGTATACGTTCAGGGGCAACGACTACGGGAAATACCGGGCCAGGTGCGGATGCTAGTGGCAATGGACGCTATGCCTACACGGAATCTTCATCCGGTCTCCCTGGGCAGGTCACCACGTTACGCACGCCTCCCATCAATACGTCTTCACTGACTACCCCCGAACTGTCCTTTAGCTACCATGCGCGTGGAAACTCTATGGGAAGTTTGGGCTTCCAAGTGTGGACGCCCAGCGGAGGTTGGTCGGGTATTACCACCGTATTCAGCGGAAACCAACCTTTCTTTGGGAACAACGCGCCCTGGTTAGATACGGCTTTCAACCTTCCTGCTGCGGATACGCTCATGATTCGTTTTGTGGCCACCCGAGGCTCTGCCAACCAGAGCGATATGGCTATTGATGAAATTGAAATCAAAGAAGCTCCTGCCTGTCCAGCACCCACGGGATTGACCGTGGGAACGGTGACCGTCACGACGGCCAGTTTGTCCTGGAATACAGGCGGTGCGACTATGTGGAATGTGGCTTTTGGGCCTACTGGCGCGGTGAATTTGGCCACGTTTAATACGGCAAGCACCAACCCGTATACTTTGACGGGTTTGACCCCAGGCACTACCTATGACGTTTATGTTCGTGACAGCTGTGGCAGCGGAACGTCTTCTTTGTGGCTCGGGCCCGTCACCTTTACGACCCCCTGTACCTCGGTGGTCGGGCCCTGGACAGAGAACTTTGATGGGGTCAATTGGGTGGCCTCCACGCATTTCCCAGCGGGGGGTATTGCC
>DLWR01000177.1 GCA_003444795.1 Cryomorphaceae bacterium | reverse complement strand
CACCGCGAATCCCGCCGGTGGTCCAAAAGCTCGTCATGCTGAAACTGATGGCCTTTTGGAGCGGGCTGAAGTCAGCCGGCGCTGCATCAGGACCCCCAAAGGCGTCCCAGCCATGCGTTTCCAGGCCCTTGGCTACCTGTTCCAGGTAATCCGCAGGCAGCAGGCAATCCGAATCGAGGAAAATCAAGTAGTCGCCTTGAGCGTGGTGCGCAGCTAGATTGCGAGCATCTGAGACAGGGAGGTAGTCTTCGTGCAGAAAGACGACGGGCAGGCCGGATGCGTTGGAGGTAGTTTCAACGGTGGATCGCAAGCCATCCTTTGGCGTGCCATCCGCCAACAGGACCTCAAAGTCGCTTCGGTCATAGCTCTGAGCTGCCGCAGATGCGATAAATTCTCGAACCTCCTCCGGCCGGTCAAATGTGGGGGAAATGAGGCTGAACTTCACCAGCAATTAGGAAGCGGCGTTGATGTGCTCGCCGATGGAGTACTTGGGCTTCTTGCTGGATTGACGCACCATGAGTTCGGCCAACAAACCGGTCACAAACAGCTGCGTGCCCAAAATCATCGTCGTCAAGAAGATGAAGAACCAGGGGTCTTCCGTCACCAAGCCGGGTCGCATGCCCTGCGCCAACCGGTAGAGCTTTAGCCCGCCCATGGCCGCCAATGCGATACCAGAGGCTAAGAACATAAACACACCCCAGGTGCCAAAAAAGTGCATCGGGCGGCGCTGGAAGCGGCTGACCATGGACAAAGTAACAAGGTCGAGGAGGCCGTACACAAAACGGTTCATGCCAAACTTAGTACTGCCGTATTTGCGTGCTTGGTGCTGGACCACTTGCTCGCCAATCTTGCTGTAACCGGCCATTTTCGCCAGTACAGGCACGTAGCGGTGCATTTCTCCTTGAACCTCGACGGCTTGGGCCACTTCGAGACGATAAGCCTTCAGGCCACAGTTAAAGTCATGCAAATAAATGCCCGACATTTTGCGCGCGGCCCAATTGAAGAGCTTGGTCGGCAAGGTCTTGGACAATGGATCGTAGCGCTTTTTCTTCCAACCGCTAATTAAATCGTATCCGTCTTCGCGGATGCCTTTCACCAGAGCGGGAATCTCCTCAGGAGAATCTTGCAGATCTGCGTCCATCGTGATGACGATATCTCCATGGGCCTGCTGAAAGCCGACATAAAGCGCGGCGGACTTGCCGTGATTCCGTCGGAACCGAGTGCCGCGCACGGTGGGAAAGGTTTTCGCCAGGCCGGCAATGACCTCCCAGGAGGAATCTGTGGAGCCGTCGTTGATGTAGAGTATCTCATAGCTCAAGCCTTCCGACTTGCAAACGCGGTCGATCCAAGCGGTGAGTTCGGGTAGGGACTCCGCCTCGTTAAAGAGGGGTACGACGATAGAAAGATCCAGCATGGGCTTATTCAAATTCGGGGCGATTTTTCTTCGTTACGGCTGAAACCACCAACGCAAGAACGGAAAAGAAAACGATTCCCATTCCCGATGCTTTGAGCTGACCCATCACGGTTTTGGAGGAGGCTGCCTGCTCCATGATTTGGGTGTGCAGTTCGTCCGTGGTGGCCACACCCATGAATTTCATGGCGCCATTGAGTTGTTCTTCCGGCATTTCCATCATCATGTCAAACTGGCGTTCCCCATTTCGGCCCGCTAGATCAGCATCAATCACATTGTAAAAGGTCAGGTTGAACACCCCGCCAAGCAGCGTAGCAAAGATGAAGGGAAGCATGAACGCAGAAAAGGCCTCCCGAAAACTTGCATAGCCCCCATTTTCTTTCTTGTAGTTGAGCACCGCAACAATGAACACTGCCAGTGTGGCCAAAAGAACCACAATTCCACCCCATTGCGAGGAAAACAGTGATTCATCCACGATGTAAATCCCAAGAACGTAGAGCACACTCACCAAGGTGCTAAGGATGCCATACTGAATGGCTATTTTTTTCATCAATGGTGTCATGGGGGAAGTTTTAGTGGGTGACGTTCACAAATTTACGGATTTGCTCTTGGCTATCTGTTGTGCATTTGACCATCCCAGCGGCGGGTAGCGTTGTCTGGCACACGAAAGAACCTGCTTGGGTGGCTGTCGTTTGACTCCAGAGCTTCCCATCCAAACTGTACAAACGCAAGGTTGCCCCGGCCACTACATGTTCCACATGCAAACCATCTGTACCAGGCCAAACATCAAAGCCCTGAACGGCTTCCTCCTCCATCCCCACTGTAGCTATGCTGAGTATGGGCACGGTGACGGTTGGGTAAGATGGATGCGAGGTTTGAAAAGTCAGAGATTCTCCCACGTACGCTTGGCCGCTGTTGTAATCGACTTCAATTTCAATGAAGCCCCCAGCTGGACAGGTAGTCGCACCTGACCAATTGGATTCATCCGTGATGCTACTGGTCGAAATTTGCACATTTGAAAAGACCAATGGAATGTTGCCATTGTTCACCACGATGAGTCGACGGGTGCGGGTTCCAGGATTGGTCAAATTGGTGTAATGACGCAGGTGAAGACTGTCCTCCGTGAGGTAGAAACTTGGCGCAGAGGTGGCTGAGGTTGGGCCCACCAGCGTGGAAATCCGGTCCAAAAACTGTGGGTAGTCCACGTAGGGGTTGCGGTTGTTTTGAAGGGCATAGATGCCATCATTCCGGTAGCGGTCCAGGCTATCCGGTTGAAAATTCTTGTGCCAGGTGTACAAAATGGGCTCTTGGGGCAGGTAGAAATTGCCATAGTCCCCGTAGCGTGTGACAAAGTAGAGCATGGCCCGGGCACAATCGCCTTTGTGCGCATCGCGGGGCTCAAACACCCCATTTAAGCGTTTGCTTCCTCCTTGGCTCCATGCCGGCGTTCCGGTGATGACCCCAAAGGGATTGTTGCTCCGCTGGGTGTTGGCTATTTCATCCGATGGGAAAAGGTGGTGAATGTCACTTTGCATCGGCGCCGCACTGCTGAAAAAACTCTGGGGAAAGGTGTGCTCGCAGTTGAAGTTATTCGCAGTAGCGCCTGCACGTGTATTAAAGGTGGCGGTCCGCCCAGTGTAGACACATTCCACAATACCGCCGTGATTGTCCAACGTGGCATACATGTTATCGCGTGCCACATTGTAGGAAAGGGCCGTCGTATTGCTGCCGAGCAAGGTCGTCAATGCCGTGCGCAATGGGCCCTCGTGGAGGTTTTGGGTAGGCGAATAGTAGGCCAAACTGTAGACGCCATCCGCCTCAAACTTCACCCCAAAGGCGCCTAATTCGTGGTCTGTTTGGAAGACGAGCGGGAGAAGATGTTCCACGTTGTGTACCGGCGTAAACCGAACCGATACCGGCATAGAATCCCCTGGCGAAACGGTGTTTTGGGGCATGTACACGTCTAAAAGGGTGTCGCCATAAAAACCCGAGGTCCGCACCGCCTCAATGGTCAAGGGAGCCGTCGTTGGGTTCAAAATCCAAACGACCGATGAGTCCCGCTGCAGCTCGGTGACCGCTCCTCTATTCAAGGAAGTCGTGCTCAGGATTTGCGCAGAAACGGCTGCGGTCCAAAGACCTAGCAGGGCAACCGTGAAAAGGGAGCGTGTTTTAAACATTGTCATCCAAATTGTAGCGTAAAGGTCGGTTATCTTTGCACTCGGGCAAGGATCAAACAACCAGCTCCTAATGAATCCCCCAGGACGGAAACGTAGCAAGGGTAATTGGTCGTAGCGGTGTGATTTGACTCCTTGCCTTTTTCATTTCCCCTCCGGGCGTTAACTCGCCAACTAGTTCCAAGTCTTTATCAACGATATCCTCCACACTAGGCTTAGAGAAATAGTCCCCATCACTTCCATAGGCTGGGCGATGCGCGTTAGCAGTCAATGTGGCAGGAGCCGCATCCAAGTAGGCATAGCCTCCCTGCCGCTCCAAGATTTCTTGAAGCAAGTAAGCTGATGCTCCGCCTGGAACATCTTCATCGACCACAAGCAGGCGGTTCGTCTTCTTCAAGGATGCTATACAGGTGCCTTCTAGATCGAATGGCAATAGCGTTTGAGCGTCCACAATTTCAACGTCAATATCCCATTCGGCGAGACGCGTAGCCGCTTCTTCGGCCATTCGGCACATGGAACCATAGGTGACCAATGTCAGATTTGTTCCCAAGCGCAGCACCTCTGCTTGCCCCATGGGCACCGTGAAGTTGGCCAAATTGGTCGGTAAGGCTTCCTTCAGACGGTAGCCATTCAAACATTCAATGACCAACCCTGGCTCATCAGCTTGAAGAAGCGTATTGTACATACCGGCGGCCTGGGTCATGTTCCGGGGAGTACATACATACATGCCCCGTAAGGAACCTAGAATGAGCCCCATGGGCGAGCCCGAGTGCCAAATACCTTCTAATCTATGACCACGTGTACGGACAATTAAGGGCGCTTTTTGGCCGCCAGCCGAACGCCAGCGGACCGTAGCACAGTCGTCACTCAAGATTTCCAAGGCGTACAGGAGGTAGTCCAAGTATTGGATCTCCGCAATGGGTCGCAATCCTCGCATCGCCAGACCTATCCCCTGCCCCGCAATCGTAGCCTCGCGAATGCCAGTATCGAATACACGGGTTTCGCCAAACGCTTCTTGCATGCCTTCCAACCCCTGGTTTACATCGCCAATCGCGCCGACATCTTCGCCAAAAACCAAGGTCTCTGGGTGGCGCTGGAAGAGGGCGTGAAAATTATCTCGAAGCACCACGCGGCCGTCTACCTGCTGCGGACTATCGCCATATTCAGCGGGCACCACGGGAACTTCCAACGCGGTTCCAGAGTACAAATGATCTGAATACGCTGCCGCCCCTTTTTCTTGCTGAACGTCCAACCATGCCTGTACGGACTGGGTGTCCTTGCCATGAACGCGGGCCTCCGTGACTGCTTTCCGGACCGCTGACAACGATTCACGCCACATGGCGGTCTTGTCGGCGCGCAAACGGGATGCAGAATCGGCGTCCCCAAGGAGTTCAAGCCAATCGGCGGCTTGATCGCGAATACCTTGCAGAGGTTCTAAATAGGCGGCATAAGCCTCCTTCATATCCGTACGGGCCTGTTCTTTCGCCTCCGCTTCAATGCCGTCCAAATCCTTTGCGCTCAACAGCTTGTGCGCTTCGATAAAGCGTCGAAGCTGAACTATACCATCGTATTCCACTTCCCAAGCCAAACGCTCAGGCGACTTGTAGCGCTCGTGAGAACCAGACGTGGAATGGCCTTGAGGTTGAGTGACTTCTGTGATGTGCAGCAAAACGGGCACATGCTCTTCACGGGCAATTTGTTCTGCTCTTTCGAAGGCCTGCACCAGTTCGGCATAATCCCAGCCTTTTGCCACAATCACTTCAAAGCCAGGATCTTCTTCGGTGCGCTGAAATCCCGCAAGTGCTTTGGAAATGCTTTGCTTCAGGGTCTGGTACTTGGCATGCACCGAAATCCCATATTCGTCGTCCCAAACACACATCACAAGCGGAAGTTGCATGACACCCGCTGCATTCATCGCCTCCCAAAAATGGCCTTCAGACGTGGAGGCATTGCCAATGGTGCCCCATGCCACTTCTTGGCCCTTTTGGCTGAAGGAATTGTCCACGCCCAAGGCCTTGTACACCTTGGATGCCTGCGCAAGACCCAGCAAGCGAGGCATTTGACCTCCAGTGGGAGAAATGTCCGCCGAGGAATTTTTTTGCGCCACCAAGGCTTTCCACTCCCCATTTTCATCCAGCGAACGCGTGGCAAAGTGCCCATTCATTTGACGCCCTGCACTTGAGGGCTCACGCTCCAAGGAGGTATCCGCATACAAGGAGGCAAAAAACTGCTTCGGTGTCAAGGCACCGATGGCCATCATAAATGTTTGGTCCCGGTAGTAGCCGCTGCGGAAATCCCCGTCCCGAAACACTTTGGCCCAGGCTATTTGCGCTAACTCTTTGCCATCACCGAAAATGCCAAATTTGGCTTTGCCCGTAAGAACCTCTTTTCGGCCCAAAAGACTGCACTCCCGGCTCAAGACAGCTAGGCGGTAATCGTCTTTTATCGATTGGATGAAATCAGGATTGTGCATGTTTACAAAAATAGGGTGACCTTTGTTCCCGAATTCCACAAAAAACCACATTCTTCCGATGAAATTCTTTATCGACACCGCCAACCTCGCCGAAATTCAAGAAGCACAAGACATGGGCATCTTGGATGGCGTCACCACCAACCCTTCCCTCATGGCCAAAGAGGGCATCACCGGGGAGGCTAACGTGCTCAAGCACTACCAAGCCATCTGCGACATTGTAGACGGCGATGTCAGCGCGGAAGTAATTTCTACGGACTTTGAGGGTATGGTGAAAGAGGGCTTAGCCCTTGCCGCATTGGATCCCAAGATTGTCGTGAAAGTTCCCATGATCAAGGAAGGCGTAAAGGCCATTCGTTTCTTCAGTGACCAAGGCATCAAGACCAACTGCACGCTCGTTTTCTCAGCGGGTCAGGCGCTAATTGCCGCAAAAGCAGGTGCCACCTATGTGTCTCCCTTCATTGGCCGCTTGGACGACATCTCCACCGATGGCATGGACCTCATTGAGTCCATCCGCGTGATTTATGACAACTACGGTTTTGAAACCGAAATCCTCGCCGCTTCCGTACGCCACCCCATGCACATTTTGCAGTGTGCCGAAATTGGCGCCGACGTCATGACTGGCCCATTGAGCGCCATTAACGCCCTTCTCAAGCACCCCTTGACGGACATCGGTCTGGAGAAGTTCCTGGCAGATCACAAAAAAGCCAATAGCTAAGAGAGGGCTAGGAAGCTACTATAAGGGCTCAAGAGTTGAAGGGTAGATGCCCTTTGATTCTTGGGCCCCTTTCTTTTTGGTTGAATAGTTCAGAGGGCAAAGGACCAATGGCGATGTTCGCCCATTGCTCACCCTATTGGCAGATTCTTTCGAGGGTTTGTATGATCAGGATCCGCCTACTCTTAAACCCTTACTCCCTTTCACTCATC
>DLWR01000052.1 GCA_003444795.1 Cryomorphaceae bacterium | reverse complement strand
TGCGCAGTGAAAGTGTTTTAAAAGTTTTTGTGGACCTCTATGAAAAAGGCCATATCTACCGCGGCCAGCGCATGGTGCATTGGGATCCAGACGCCAAGACGTCGCTGAGCGATGAAGAGGTTTTGCACAAGGATGTGCAGGCGAAGTTGTACTACGTTCGGTATGAGGTCGTCGAGAAGCCCGGAACCTATCTGACGGTGGCTACTTCGCGGCCAGAAACCATCATGGCCGACCGCGCCATTGCTATCAATCCCAAAGACGAACGCTACACGTCATTGCATGGCTTGCATGTGCGCGTTCCTTTAGGGGGTCTGGAAATTCCGATTATCACAGACGACTATGTGACGCCGGACTTTGGCACGGGCTGTTTGAAGGTGACTCCCGCACATGACTGGAACGATTTTGCCATTGGCCAAAAGCACGGTCTGGATGTCATCGATGTGTTGAACGAAGATGGCACCCTGAATGATCATGGCTTGGAGTGGGCCGGTATGGACCGATTTACGGCCCGAAAAGCCACCGCTGCCTATTTGGAAGAGCGGGGCGACTTGGTCAAAGTGGAAACCTATCCCTCGACGGTCGGCACCTCCGAGCGCACCGGCGCCGTGGTGGAACCCCGCCTCTCGCTGCAGTGGTGGATTCGCATGCCAGAATTGGCCAAGCCGGCCTTGGACGCCGTGATGAGCGATGAAATCCAGCTCATTCCGGAAAAATTCAAAAACACGTACCGCCATTGGATGGAAAACGTCAAAGACTGGTGCATTTCGCGACAGCTTTGGTGGGGCCACCAAATTCCCGCGTATTTCTTCGGGGAAGGGGAGGAAGACTTTGTTGTGGCTTTGACCAAAGAGGAAGCCCTTGAAAAGGCGCGTGTAGCGAGCGGCAACAGCGCCCTTGAAGCAACGGATCTGCGCCAAGATGAAGACTGCCTGGACACCTGGTTCTCAAGCTGGCTGTGGCCTATTTCTGTATTTGACGGAATCAACTATCCAGACAATCCAGAGCTAGACTACTACTATCCGACCCAGGACCTCGTGACGGCCCCCGAAATTCTCTTCTTCTGGGTGGCGCGCATGGCCATGGCGGGCTATGAATACACCGGCAAAAAGCCCTTTGAAAAGGTCTATTTGACGGGCATTGTCCGCGACAAGCAGGGCCGTAAGATGTCCAAATCTTTGGGCAATTCCCCCGATCCTTTGGCCTTGATTGAGCAATACGGGGCAGATGGGGTCCGCATGGGCATGCTCATGAGTTCTCCAGCCGGGAACGACTTGCCTTTTGATGAAGACCTGTGCCTTCAAGGCCGCAACTTCTCCAACAAAGTGTGGAATGCCCTTCGCCTTGTGAAGGGCTGGGAGTCCGGCGACGTAGAGGTCGATGACGCCTCGGCATGGGCGATGACCTGGTTTGATCAGGTCCTGTCCGAAACATTGACCCAGCTTGAAGATGATTTCCAGAAATACCGACTCTCGGATGCCTTGATGCGTCTTTACAAGTTGATTTGGGACGATTTCTGTTCTTGGTACTTGGAGATGGTGAAGCCCGCTTATGGTTTGCCCATGGCCGCACCGGTTCTCGCCAAAACGCTGGATTTCTTCGAGGCGCTCATGAAAGCTCTTCATCCCTACATGCCGTTCATCACCGAAGAAGTTTGGCACGTGCTGCGCCAGGTGGATGCGGATGAGTTCTTGAATCTTCAGTCTTGGCCCACAGCCAGCACGGAAAATCGCGACCACCTCGCCGCCTTTGCCCATGTGGAAGAACTCATTGTGGCCCTGCGAAACGTGCGCAAGGAACGCAACATCGCCTTCAAGCAGCCCATGGATCTGCGCTTCAAAGGAGAAGCCCCTTCCGGCCTTGCCGTGGTGGAGAAATTGGTCAATGCACCTGACGCCAAGGCAGTTGTCCCCGACGGTGCTCTGGCTCTCTTAGCGGGTACCCGGGAGTACTTCTTGGTCTTCTCGGCGGAGGAATCTGCCTTGAGCGATGAAGAGCGTGCCCAAATTGAAAAGGACATCGCCTACTACACTGGTTTCATTGCTTCCATTGAAATGAAGTTGAGCAATCCGGGCTTTGTGAACAATGCCCCTCCCGCGGTCATTGAAATCGAACGCAAGAAGGTCAGCGATAGCCAAGCCAAATTGGCGGCCTTGCAGGCACGTTTGGGCTAAATAGCTAGAGGGCTAGGAAGCTGGAAGGCCTGGAAGCTAGCGGAATAGGGGCTTGAATAAAGCCGTGAAACCGACCAGCATCCATCTAAACGGCGTGCCGCACTCTTTCACCCTTTCACTTTTTAATCCTCTAGGCTTGCTCGCCGCGCTGGCGCAGGACCTCGTAGAGGGCCATGCCCGCGGCAACCGAAACATTGAGTGAACCCAGTTCCCCCACCGTGGGGATTTTGGCATGCGTTCGGCAACCCTTCCACACGGCGGGTGAAATGCCATCTTCCTCAGAGCCCATGACAATGGCCACGGGAAGGGTAAAGTCGGCTTCTGCTAGTACCGAATCCCCTTTTTCTGTGCAACCCACTATGGACAAACCGCTGTTCTCGAGATCCGCCAGGGCGTGGGACAAGTTTTTTACTCGGCAAATGGGGAGACGCAGCAAAGCGCCCGCAGAGGATTTCACGGCATCTGCGTTCATGGGTGCCGATTGTTGTTCCGGAATGACGAGTGCATGGGCCCCGCAGCATTCGGCACTTCGAGCGATGGCGCCCACATTTCGTACATCCGTGACGCGGTCGAGAACGACAATGAGCGGGGTTTCGCCACGCTCATAGCAGTCGCCGATTACATGATCCAATTCCGCAAAGCTCACCGCACTCAAAAAGGCAATCACCCCTTGGTGATTCTTCTTTGTGAGGCGCTGCAGTTTTTCCACGGGCACGAACTTCACGTGGATGCCCCGAGCTTTTGCCGCTTCAAGCACGGTGTTGACGGCGTCTTGGCGTCCGCGCATCACAAAAATGCGGTCAATCTCTTGGCCAGATTCGAGCGCTTCTAAGACGGGGTGAACCCCGTAAATCATGCCTTCCATTTAGCTAGGGGTGTCGCTGGATTCCTCCTCGGAAGGAGCTGCATCCATGGCGCGATCCACCAAATGGGGATGCACCGTTTTACTGTTTTTAAGGCCTAGCACGCGCAGGTTTTCTGTGCGACGCACGAGGTTCCCTTTTCCTTCGACCAGCATCTTCATGCTGTTTTCATAAGTCCGTTTAGCGGTGTCCATTTGGTTGCCCACCTTGACGAGTTCCTCCGAAAAGCCCACAAACTTGTCGTAGAGGTCGGAGGCCTGGCGAATGATTTCCTGGACATTGGCATTTTGGCGTTCCTGCCGCCAGAGTGTGCCTACTGTGCGCAATGTGGACCACAAGCTGGTGGCACTCACCAAGGCGATGTTCTTGTCAAAAGCTTCTTGGTAGAGGCCGGGTTCGGCTTGGAGTGCCACCGAATACGCGCCTTCAATGGGGACGAAGAGGATGACAAAGTCCAAGGACAGTCCGTACAAGTTTTGGTAGTTCTTTTCGCTCAGTCCCCGAATATGGTTCTTAATGGATGTGATGTGCTCCTTTAGTGCGACGGCTTGCTCCTCAGGATTATCAGCGTTCACAAAGCGCTCGTAGGCTACCAGGGAAACTTTGGAGTCAACAATAATGTGCTTGTCTTCAGGCAGGTGTAGAACTACATCGGGCTGGTAGCGCTTGCCGTCTTCCGTCGTGATGCTTTCTTGAACGCTGTATTCTTGGCCTTTGGTGAGTCCCGTGCGTTCGAGCAATCGCTCCAAAACCATTTCCCCCCAATTGCCTTGCATTTTTACATCGCCACGAAGGGCTTTGGTCAGTTGGTTGGCTTCATTCTTGAGTTTTTCGTTCTGCTCCACCAGCTTGTTGACCTCCGTTTTTAGCTCAATGCGCTCCCGCTGTCCCTTTTCATGGGTGTCCTGAACGCGTTGTCCAAAGAGGTCTAGTTTTTCACGGAATGGGGCGAGAATAACGGACAGTTGGGCCGAATTAGCCTCCTTCATTTGCTTCTGCAAAGCTTCTGTTTGGGCTTGGAGAGCTTCGTGGGCCGCCAATTTGAATTCTTGGCTCATTTGAGCCTTTTGACTTTCTAAATTTTGAAGGCGCTCTTGCAAACGGGCGACTTCTAGTTCCGCCTCGCGAAGGCTGCGCTCGAGCTCTGAAATGCGTTCGGCCTCCCCAGAAGTTTCTGAGGTAAAACTGCGTTTGCGTTGCATCCAAATGGCATAAAAAGAGGCGGCCGTGAGGACGACCAGCAAGAGGAGAATAAGCGCGTTGGTCATAGGCTTAAAGGTAAGCCCTCCAAACACCACGAAAGGGGAGAAAGGCCCTTTTGTTCAAAAAAAGCATTGGTCTTGCTAAAGGGCTTAGAACCAAAGAAGCCTCGGTAGGCACCCAACGGGGAGGGGTGGGAAGATTCTAGGATGAAATGCCCTTCCGACGAAATGGATTGGCCGGCACTTTGCGCATGCTTGCCCCAAAGCCAGAAAGCCTTTGGGCCGCCCGTGGTGCTGAGGTGGTGCAGGAGGCCGGAAACGAACGTGGAATAGCCCCAAGCACTATGGCTTCCCGGCTGCCCCTCGCTCACAGTCAGGGCCGTGTTGAGGAGCAAAACCCCTTGGTCGGCCCATGGGCGCAGATCTCCGGAATTCGGAATAGCGAATCCCGTATCCTGCGCGTATTCCTTAAAAATATTGCGAAGGGAAGGCGGAATGGGGCATCCAGGGGGCACGGAAAAGGCATAGCCATGTGCTTGCCCGAATCCATGGTAGGGGTCTTGGCCAAGTACCACCACGCGAACGTCCTCCGGCACCACGTGCTCCAACGCTGCCCATACGTGTTCGGCCGGAGGGTAAACGGTTTCTGAGGCATAGGCCTGCTGCATTCGGTCCATCAGGGCCTGTAAAGCGCTTGCGCCCATGGCTTTTTCCAAAGCGATTTTCCAAGAGTGGGGAGGGGAAAGCGGATGCATACTGCGAAAGTCGTATTTTTGAACAAATTCATTCGGATGAAACGTCTTTTTGCTATTGCCCTCGTTGTGCTCTTCGTAGCTGGTTTGGCTTCCTGCGGTTCTGCGGAAAAATGTCCTGCCTTTATTGGTTCGGCATCTGTTTCTGCACCGGCACTTCCCACGGCATAAATGATCGGCTCCGTTCTCAGCTCGGAGACGGAATTGCTGGCCTTAGAGGCAGCCTCGGGAGACCGGGGCTTCTTGATTTTCAAGCATAGCACCCGTTGTCCAATCAGCACGCAAGCCGAACGCCTCCTAGCGCGCTACGAATCTCCCGAAGATGCTCCTGTCTTGGCGATCGTCAAAGTCATTGAATCCCGCAGCTTGTCCAACCACATTGCTGAACGATATGGCATTTGGCATGAAAGCCCCCAATTGCTCTTCATAATGGACGGAAAAGCCATCGCAGACGCCAGCCATTTTGAAGTCCGAGGCGAAACGATTGAGGGCTGGTTGACACAAACAAAATCCGAATCTTTAGGTTAAACTACCATGTCCGAACTGGCCCCTTCCTCGACCACGCCGACACGCAAGCCCAAATGGCTCCGCGTGAAACTCCCAACCGGGGAAAACTACAAACACGTGCGCTCCCTGGTGGATCAGTATAAGCTCCACACTATCTGTGAGTCTGGACACTGCCCCAACATGGGCGAATGCTGGGGCGAAGGCACGGCCACCTTCATGATTTTGGGCAATATCTGTACGCGTTCTTGCGGCTTTTGCAACGTAGCTACCGGACGCCCCTTGCCCGTGGATTGGGATGAGCCGGACCGCGTCGGTCGCTCCATCAAATTGATGAAAGTGAAGCACGCGGTCTTGACGTCGGTGGATCGGGACGACTTGCCAGATGGCGGCTCTATTCTCTGGGCCGAAACCATCAAAGCAGTTCGACGAATCAGCCCTGGAACTACTATGGAAACCCTGATACCAGATTTCCGCGGCAACGAATCCCAGCTCGACCGCATTTTAGAAGCCGCGCCGGAGGTGATTTCGCACAACATGGAAACGGTGCGTCGCCTTACGCGTCAAGTGAGAATACAAGCGCAATACGATCGTAGCTTGGCCGTGCTCAAATACCTCAAGGATAACGGTGCACACCGCACCAAGACAGGCATCATGCTCGGTCTAGGCGAAACCGTGGATGAAGTGCGGGAAGCCTTGCACGAGTTGCGCGAGGCCCGTGTGGACGTGGTTACCTTGGGCCAATACCTTCAACCTACCCCCAAGCATTTGCCGGTGCAACGCTTCGTGGAACCCGAGATCTTTCAACAGCTTGAAGTTGAGGCCAAAGCCCTAGGATTCATCCATGTAGAGTCCGGGCCCTTAGTTCGATCCTCTTATCATGCGGAAAAACACATTCTGTAAGCGATTTAAGCCTTATTTTTAACGAATTGAAAACCATCCGAACGATGCAAACACGTACGAAGCTTTATATCGCAGGGTCCTTAGGAGTTGCAGCACTCACCGCTGTTTCCTTCCTTCCTGCTTCTTCCCCCCAAGCCCGCTACACTCCGCGCCACGCGGAAGCAAGCCAATCGATTGCAGGTGCCCAAGAGTACTTGCACATGCTGCGCGCCAATGGTGTAACCGGTGAGATTGATCCCGCAGTGGTAGCTCAAGAATGGCAAGACCTCTTGTCCATGCCTTTAGCTAAAACCAGCACCTTGATGTGGGACAGCAAAGGTCCGGACAACTACGGTGGTCGTACGCGCGCCCTCTTGGTCGACAAGAACAATTCTGCACATGTCTTCGCGGGTTCTGTCGGTGGTGGTTTGTTCAAGTCGGTCAATGGTGGTGCAACGTGGAACGTGGTGAGCGATCCGGGCGCCAACCAATCCGTAGCCTCCATCACCCAGACATCCAACGGCGACATTTACTACGGGACTGGAGAGATTTTCCTCGGTTACGGCGGTACGGGTCAAAACACCACCCCCAATTTCGCAGGTGGTGGCATCTACAAATCCACGGACGGAGGTAATACGTTCACGCACCTGGCCTCTACGACGCCCGCAAGTGTCTCTGGAAGTGGTGATTGGTCAGCGGTTGCGGACATCGCAGCACACCCCACAGATGCCAGCACAATCTATGCTGCCACAAATACGGGCTTCAAGAAGTCTACAGATGGTGGAGCCACTTGGACCACCCTTCTAACGGGCGGTGTAAATGACTTTGCGATTTCTACCTCTGGCAAGATTTTCCTGAACCGTTCGGGTCAGACGATGTATTCCTCGGATGGTAGCACCTTCACGGAAATCTCTTCCCCGGTGGTGACGGCGACTAGCCTTCCACGCCGTACCGGAAGCCGTATGCGCTATGCCATCAGCCCTCAGGATGAAAACTACGTTTATGTGGTTCAGACCAATGGCAGCAAGTTGGCAGCCGTTTACCGCTCTACGGACGGTGGAACGACCTGGTCCAAAATTGGCCAGCGCGGCAACAACTTTGATCCCTTGTGCAATGGCTCAGGCTCAGGTCAATATTGCCAGGGTATTTACGATTTGCTTTTCGCCATTTCTCCTTCGAATAAGGACCATATTTGGTTGGGCGGTATCACGGTATGGCAGTGGGATTTGAACCAAGGCTGGAGCCAGGTAAGCACCCTGAACAATTTCGGTGGTGGCAATCCTTACTACTTGCATGCGGACAGCCATGAAATGGTTTTTGATCCGAATAACTCCAATATTGCGTATACCTCCAACGACGGTGGCGTATTCAAATCCACCGACCACGGCCAAACGTGGACCGAGCGCAACCTAGGGTATACGACCTTCCAGTACTTTGGTTTTGGCGTCGGTAAGGACCGCAAACTGATTGGCGGCTGCCAAGACAATGGTACGTCCTACCTGGATGGCACGTTAGTGTCTCCCAATGGCGCCAAGGATGTTTTTGGCGGTGACGGTGGCCACTCTGACATTTCTTGGCTGCGTCCAAAGGTGATGTTTGCAGAAACGCAAAACGGTAGCTTCTATCGCTCAGCTAACGAGGGTGCTTCTTGGAGCTCTTTCGCCTCACCTGTGATGAACTTGGCCTCTCAACGTGGCTTCCCCTTGTCCAACTGGATGATGCCTTTCGAACTTTGGGAGACTTCCAACGACGTCAACTCTGAAGATTCGGTCAACTTTGAGTTGTTACCTGCGCTTCGCTCCATGGGCTATGGTGATGGTATCAAAAAGGTATTTAAAGGCAAGATGCGCCACGGACAGGATGCAGCTGAGTATTTGGCGGGGACCTTCCAAGTGGTTGCAGGTCCTGTTACCCTTACGGCAGATGCGCAAGGCAACTTGAGCAGTTCTGATGGTTCGGGCTTCTTTGTTGCAGACTCTGGCTACTTCGAAGTGACCTTCACCTCAGCGCCTTTGGCTGAAGTAATTATGACCTGTGATGTCTTCTTGCCTGCCGGTTCTGAATTGACCTTGCCGTCGGCGATTGGTGGACTTCCCATTGAAGTCACGACGACGAGCGTCATGAATGTGGGAGATAATTTCAAGACGCAAGACCCCGTTCAATCGATGTTCTTTGCAGGTTTGAGCTCTTGGAGCGACGCCGTATTCCCCACGATTGGCGGAATTTGGATGACGCGTGAAGTGCATCAATTTGGAAGCACCCAGTGGTGGCAGATTGCACACTTGGGCTACGGTACGACGCCTCAGTACATGAAGATTTCCAACGACGGGGACCACCTCTTCGTGGGTACCACCAACGGTCGTTTATACCGCATTTCAAACTTGCAGCAGGCACGCACGAAGAGCGAGGCCAGCATTGATAGCGTCAATAGCTATGTATTGACGGTTACGCAAATTGGCAACTTCCCCAACCGCGTTGTAACAGGCATCGATGTGGATCCTAGCGACGCAAACCGCGTGGCAGTATCCTTGGGCAACTACGGCAATACCAACTTTGTCTATGTTTCAACCAACGCGTTGGCCGGTACGCCTACCTTCTCACCCAAGCAAGGCAACTTGCCCAACGTTCCTGCGTATGCTATCTCTTTTGACAAAGGCAACAGCAACCGTCTCGTAGTGGGTACGGAGTGGGGAGTCTTCATCACAGATAACCTAAGCAGTGGTGCTCCTACGTATACGGAGGAGAACGATGGCATGGCACGCATTCCTGTCTTTGAAATCGAGCAATACCGCACCAATGAGAACTACGACCCCAATGCTCCAGGTAGCAGCGCCAGTGAGGGAGACTTCTTCATCGCTACGCATGGTCGCGGCCTGTTCCACACCACGTCAACGGCAACGAGCCGTCCAGTAAGTGTGGACGAGCGTCCACGTGCCAATGAGGGCTTAAAGTTGGGCGTATACCCCAATCCAGCATCTGAGCGCATTCAGGTGCCTGTGGAGGCAAATGGTGAGGTGTTGATTTCTGTGCGCACCTTAGAGGGCCGCGTTGTTCGCCGCATGGACCTCAAGCGTGTCCCCGCAGGAACGGAGTTCTTGACCATCCAAGTTCAAGGTCTGGCGAAGGGAAGCTACCTCGTAACGCGCACGCAGAATGGCGTGGCCGCGAGTGAGATCATTGTGATTCAGTAAGCCATTGGCATCATCCAACAAAAAAGCCCCGGCATGCCGGGGCTTTTTT
>DLWR01000168.1:7825-8052 GCA_003444795.1 Cryomorphaceae bacterium | reverse complement strand
TTTCCCAGAGGCCAGACTGCGGAAGGCGTCATCGGCCCCGGTGGGTTCGCCGGCAAAAACCTTCACGGAGGTTCCGTGCTTCATGTTCCAAACGTGCACAGCGAAAGCCGTTCCGGCGAGCAGCCCGCCGCCGCCAACGGGTACTCCGACCCAATCCAAAGCCCGGTTGCGCGATGCGCATTCTTCGAGCAGTTCCCAAGCTGCGGAGCCCTGCCCCAGAATCACGG
>DLWR01000168.1:0-7481 GCA_003444795.1 Cryomorphaceae bacterium | reverse complement strand
TCGACGGCTTGTGTGCGGGCGGCCAGTGTGGGGGTGCACTCGACGATGCGCGCCCCAGTCAATGCCACGGCGCGTTTTTTAAATTCGGGCGCATTAGAAGGCATGATGACCGTGCACGGGAGGCCTTTTTCGGCACAAGCCCAGCCCAGTGCTTGTCCGTGGTTGCCACTGGAGTGCGTGACAACCCCAGCAGCCGGTAGTCCAGAGCGCTCCAACTCGAGCAAAGCGTTTTGGACCCCCCGCATTTTAAAGGCGCCAGAGCGCTGGAAGTTTTCACATTTAAAAAAGAGCGAAGCCCTGGTAAGGGCATCCAAACTCGATGATGTGAGCACGGGAGTGTGTTGCAAATGGGGAGCGAGCCGCTGGTAGCGTTCAGCCAGGGCCGAAGGGCTTAAAAAGGGAGAGAAGTAGGGATCCACGTTGCAAAGTAACGCAACAGTGGAAGACCTACGAAGAGTCGGGCATTCGCGTACCTTTGAGGTATGTCGGGCATGAAATCGCTCATGGGGGATACCGCCCTCTACGGACTCAGCAGCATCCTTGCCCGGGTGCTCAATTTTGCCTTGACCCCCTTGTTGACGGTGGTGCTTTCAAAGTCTGAATACGGCGTCAATTCTCTGCTATATGTGAGCATCGCCTTCCTGATGGTCATTTTGACCTACGGATTTGAAACGGCCTACTTCAGAGTCAGCCAAAAAGAGGGCGCAGACGAGCCGACGGTGTATTCAACGGCTATGTGGAGCTTGCTAACTAGTTCCGGCCTCTTCTTAGCGGCGATGACCTTTTTTTATGTCCCCACTGCCGACCTGCTTCATATGGGCGATCGTCCCGAACTAGTGCTCATGATGGCTTGGATCGTGGCGATGGATGTGGTGGCCGCAGTCCCCTTCGCTCGCCTTCGCGCCCAACGACGCGCCAAGCGCTTTGTGGCCATCAAGATTACCCAAATCGCCGTCAACTTTATCCTCTGCTATGCTTTCTTCCTGCTGCTTCCCAAGGCGGGTCTCTGGCTGCCGGATTTGCAAGTGGGGTGGGTACTCATTGCCAACTTAGCGGCGAGTGCAGCCATGATTGTGATGCTGCTCCCCGAGTTTTTTGCCATTCAACGCCGCTTTGATGCCGCCACATGGTAAATTATGCTGGCGTTTGGGTTTCCCCTGTTGTTGGCTGGGCTACCCGGCGTGGCGAACGAGATGGCGGACCGATTCTTTATAGAGTACCTCATGCCCTTGAGCGAGGCTAAAGAGGCGGTGGGCACGTATTCGGCCATCTACAAACTGTCCATTTTTATCATCCTCTTCAACCAGGCCTTTCGTTTTGCAGCAGAGCCCTTCTTTTTCAAGCAATCGGATCAAACGCGGCAACAACTCGCAGATGTCCTGCGGCTCTTTACCGGCATCTTAAGCATCGGAATGGTCCTCGTTTTGGCGGGCCTCGGCGGCATTAAATACTTCATCGACGCCAAGTACTGGGACAGCCTGCCTATCCTCTACTTCCTCCTGTTGGCCAACGTGTTTTTATCCATGAATACCCAAATTTCCATGTGGTACAAGCTGTCGGACCAAACGCGCATGGGCCTCTACATCACCCTCACCGGTTTTGCCATCACGGTGCTGGGAAACCTCTATTGGATTCCGCGGGTCGGCATTCTGGGGGCTGCTTGGACGACCTTGGCGAGTTATGTGGCGATGGCGCTTTTGAGCTTGATCCTAGGGCAGTACCATTATCCCGTGCCCTATTCGTTTGGGCGCTTAGCGATCTATGTGGGGGCCGCCGCGGTGCTGGGCCGAATTGCCGCCTTCTTCTCCATGACCCTGGTGTGGCCCTCTATCCTGTGTTCGTTCGCTATGATCGCCATCGTGCTGTATGCCGAACGCGACCTTCTCCGCCGTAAATCCCCAAGAAACTGACGCATGGACATTCAAATTGTCAACCGCTCCAACAACCCCCTGCCCGAATTTGCCACCCTCGACAGCGCGGGCATGGACCTTCGTGCGCACTTGGAGGAGGCAGTCACCTTGCAGCCGGGAGAGCGGCGACTCATTCCTACCGGGCTTCACGTCGCCTTGCCCCAGGGCCTGGAGGCGCAGGTTCGCCCGCGCTCTGGTTTGGCGTACAAGCACGGCATTACGGTGTTGAACAGCCCAGGAACCATAGATGCAGACTACCGTGGAGACGTTGGAGTAATCCTCATCAACCACGGGAAAGAAGACTTTGTGGTCGCCCCAGGGGATCGCATTGCGCAATTGGTGGTGGCCCGCTACGAACGCTTCACCTGGACCCCCGTGGAAACTTTGGATGAAACGGCGCGTGGCGAAGGGGGCTTTGGGCATTCGGGCAAGCGCTAAGTGCTTCGGAACGAACAGAACTTGGCCAAAAACTGCCTTGCTCTGCGTTGTACCTTTAACACACCAAAACCGATAGCTCCAACAGCATGAACATTATCATTCCCATGGCGGGCCGTGGCTCGCGACTTCGCCCTCATACGTTGACAACAGCCAAACCCTTGTTGCCCGTTGCGGGAAAGCCCATTGTACAGCGCTTGGTGGAAGACATTGCCAAGATTGTAGGCAGTGACCTCAACCGCATTGCGTATGTAGTAGGTGACTTTGGCAGTGAGGTGGAAAACATGCTCGTGAATGTGGCAGAAGGCCTCGGAGCAAAAGGCAGCATTCACTACCAAGAAAAGCCCTTGGGAACGGGCCACGCGGTGCTTTGCGCAGAAGAGGCCTTGGAGGGTCCTTGCGTGGTCGCCTTTGCAGATACCCTCTTCCGCGCCAAGTTCCAGCTCGATGCTTCAGCCGACGCGGTGATTTGGGTGAACCAAGTGGAAGACCCTCGGCCCTTTGGCGTCGTAAAATTGAGCGAGGATGGCGGCATCACGGATTTTGTGGAGAAGCCCCAGGAGTTCATCAGCGACTTGGCCATCATTGGCATATACTACTTCAAAGACGGAGCCCGCCTGAAAAAGGAACTCCAGTACCTCATTGACAACGACATCAAGGGCGGCGGCGAATACCAATTGACCCACGCTCTGGAGAATATGAAAAACGACGGCCTTCGCATGGTTCCTGGCCAAGTGGACGCTTGGATGGACTGCGGCAACAAGGACGTGACCGTGGAGACGAATGGCCGCATTTTGGACTTTGTCAAGGACGAGGAAACCCTAGTGTCAGCGGATGCGCACGTGGAAAATTCAACCATACTCGAACCCTGCTTCATCGGTCCTGGCGCAAAAATTGTAGGCTCTACGGTAGGCCCCTACGTCAGCATTGGCGCAAATACCACGGTGGAGAATAGCACCTTGCGCGACTGCATCATTGGAAGCCATACCGCTATCATGAACATCACCCTGCACAACTCCATGATTGGACAGCATGCCCATATTGACGGCAGCTTCCGGGCGTTGAGCTTGGGAGATTACAGCCGTTTGGAGGGGTAATATGCGCAGGAGGTGGGTTTTTGGGCTTTTGTTGGCCCTTGGTTTGAGCACCTCCCTACAGGCGCAGCAGGTGCCAGATGCCCAAGGCGCCACGTACGTTTCTCAAGATCTCAAGGCGCTTAACCTCTACTATGGCGGAATGAATGCCATGCAGGAGTTGTTGGAAGAGGGCCAAAAAGGGAAGCCACTGAAGCTGTTCGAAAAGGCAAAAACGCGTATTGAAAAGCGCGTTAAAGCAGGCCAAGTCAACCCCCAAGATCTAGCCGTTTGGTTCAACATCGAGCGCATCCTGGGAAATAACGAGGAACTCATGCGCTTGGGCCGGTTCCGCCTCTTCCTAGGCGGAGATTGTGTGGACGAAGAGGTGATTTCGGTCTGCGCCCAAACAGCCTACTTGCATGGAGATTTGGAGAGTGCCGTCTTTTTTTTGAAGGCCGGCGACCGCTTCTTGCCGCCCAACATGGAACGCTCCGTCGCCATTTCCAACCTTTACGCCAACATGGGGGATGCGGATTCTGCCTTGGCGAATATGGCGCGCCTCTTCAAGTACCCGGAGTTTGAAATCGATGCAGGCATTCGCTACAGTTTGCTGCTCAATGACTTTGGCTTGGACCATGAGGCCTATGTGGCGCTGTCCTTGCTCCAAAAGCGCTTCCCCGATGCCCTAGGCGTTCAACTGGCCCGCGCTAAATTCTTGCAAGGCCGCGAACGCGAGGAAGAATCAGCGGAGGCCTTTGAGGCCATCTACCGAAATCCCGACTTCTCCGAAGAGGCCATCGCACAAGATTTTGGAGTCATCCTGGAGGAGCTTCAGGGAGCGGAATTGCCGCCAGACCACATTGCTTGGCAGGGAAATCTTCGACTCTCGGCTCTGGCCTGCGAGGCCCGTCCAGAATCGGCCCTTTTGGCCCGCGTTCGAGGCGATGTGTTGGTCTACCACGGCGATAAGCGCGAGGCCGTCGAGGCCTACGAACACAGCCTGACCCTGCCAAACGGTTCCCGATGGGAAGTCTACGAGAATATTTCGGTTACCCGTCATGAATTGAGAGATCTGGCAGGCTATTTGGCGACGGCATTTGCGGCCAATGAGGCCTTTCCCGATCACGAGCGCGCACCCCTCCTGCTTGGAACAGCCTTGGATATGAACGGACAATCCGGGCAGGCCATTACCATTTTTCAATTGGGGCTTAAGCGGAGCCAATCCCAGTATCAGGGCAACAGCCCGTTGGCGCCGGAGTACTACTTCCGATTGGGCACGGCGTTCTTTCATACCGGGGACTTGGAAAACATGTCAGCCTCCCTGGATCGCCTCTTGCTTTTCTTCCCGGACCACGCGCAAGCAAAAAACAACTACGCCTACTACTTAGGCGCTTTTGGGGTGCGTTTAGACGACGCGCTGACCATGGTGGAGGCCGCGTTGAAAGATCAGCCCGAAAATCCCAACTACTGGGACACCAAAGCCTTCGTCTTTATGCAGCAAGGCAAGTGGGCCAAGGCCGCTTCCTGCATGGAATCCTGCCTGAAATTTGGGGGTGAAAAAAGTGCCGATGCCTGTATGCATGCGGCCGCTATTTCCTACCATTTGGGCCGAAAAGAAGACATGGAGTCCTTTCTGGTCAAAGCATATGAGCTTGGCGCGAAACTTGAAGATGTAGATGCTGTGCGTCGTCAATTGCTCCAAACGCCCGTACTTAAATCCTCCATATGAACCGTCTTTCCCTCCTCTTCTTGACGGCGATGAGCCTCTTGCTGGCGAGCTGTGGTGCTTGGCGAAAGACCCCAAAGGAAATTGCCTTGGATACGCCTCCCCCTCGCTCCAATGAAGCCATCGTCCTCGACGCGCTGAACGCACAGTTCGATGCATTTGAATGGGAAGCGCTCTATTACCGCGCCAAAGGATCCGCCCAAGTCGATTACCCAGGTTCCAGCCAGAAGGCGCGTCTTGAAATTCGCCTCAGCGTAGACCCTGAAGCCCCTTTGGTGTGGTTGGACATTGCAGACCCCTTTGTGGGACTCAAGTTGGCCCGCGTTCAAGTAGACGCCGACAGCGTCCAAGGCTACGCCCACATCGTAAACAAAGTGCTGGCTGAACCTATTTCCCGAATGGCGGATGCCGGCCTACCCGTAAGCACTTGGGACCTCATCCACCTCCTCACGGCACAGCCCATTGCGCTGCCGACCTCTGTGGTGGGGATGAATCTAACGGCCTCTTCGGACGGCCAGCAGACCCTATGGACGGTGCGCTATCCCGTCAAACGAGGCGAATACGAGGGACAATTGACCTTGGTGCTGACCCAGGAAGCGCCCCATCGCTTGCTCTCCCAAGAACTCCGTGTGGACGCCATACAGGCCCAAGCCCGCGTGGACTATGGCACTGCAGGCAGTTGGACCGCTGAGTTTAAGGGCTCAGGAATGGAAGGACGATTGGTGTTTGAACCGAGTCAAGAAGGCTGGCAAGCCGCTTCGCTGAGTTTCCCCTTTACCCTACCTTCGGGCTATGCGCGCGTGGAGTTCTAAAAAAGCCTTTTGGATGCTGGCCTTGGTGGGGCTCAGCCTGACATTGGCAGCGCAGCAACCGACCCAAAAGGAAAAGCTCGAACAGCGCAAAACGCAGCTTCAAGATGAAATTGATGTTGCGAACAGTATCCTGAAAAAAACCCAAAAAGACAAAGAGCTCACGCTGTCACAAGTGCGCGCCCTCGACAAGAAGGTGCGGGCTCGGGAGGAGTTGATTCGGACCGTCCAGCAGCAAATTGGAAATTCGGACCGGGAAATTCGCCGCCAAAAAAATGAAATTGCCCGACTAGATGGGGAGATTAAAACGCTAAAGGAAAAGTATGCGGGCATGATTCGGGAAGCGCAAAAGCGCGGAACGCCGAGCAGTGCTTTGGCCTTTGTCTTTGCCTCGGACGACTTGCAGCAAGCCCTCAAACGCCTCTACTTCCTGCGCCAGTACAGTGGATTCCGCCAAACCCAAGTGGAAGAAATCAAGGCCCTTCAGGCAGAAAAGGCAAAAGTCATTGCCGGCATTGAAGCGGAACAGGGCCGAAAGCGCCAGTTGCTCGGTCAGGAACTGGCCCAGAAGCAAGAGCTCGTCGCGGAAAAGAGCGAGCAAGAAGCGGCGGTAGCCAAGCTGAAAAAGAAAGAAAGCCAAATCGCCACGGACATCAAAAAGAAGCGTAGCGAACTGCAAAAGCTCGAGAAGCAAATTCAGAAGATCATCCAAGATGAATTGCGTCGCCAGCGCGAAGCTGCTCGCAAGCAAGCGGAAGCCCAGAATCCCGGCAGCACGACGGAATCGGGCACTTCATCGACTTACTTTGCCCTAACTCCCGAAGGCGCGGCCTTAGCGAAAGACTTTGCATCCAACAAAGGCAAACTTCCATGGCCCGTGGAACGCGGAATTATCACCCAAAATTTTGGGGAAAACCCCGTTCCAGGCACTTCAGGGGTGACCATTAAAAACCCAGGGGTGGACATTGGCACGCCGAGTAAGTCGGGTGTTCGGGCTGTCTTTAACGGGGAAGTGTCTACGGTCGTGCGCATCCCAGGGGCCAATCGAGTCGTGTTAATCCGGCATGGTAATTACTTCACGGTGTATTCCAACCTGGAAGAAGTCTACGTGAAGACAGGGGATAAAGTGACGACCAAGCAGTCCATTGGCAAAGTGGCGGCAGACCCAGAAACAGGCGAATCTACCTTGCACTTTGAACTTTGGATGGACACCAACAACCAAGATCCAAAGCCCTGGCTGGGGCGTTAAAGGGCAAAAAGCCCACCCCTTAAACGCTTTAACCCTTCAACCCGTTAACTGGATAAGGGCCCTCTCCTAGCTCAATCCTTTAGCAACGTCCAACCTTGCGAGAGCAAGGGCTCGGCTACCTTGAATTTCACCTGCTTTTTCTCTCCAGAGACAATGTTGGCAATGGTGGCGAGGTCATTTCGGCCAATCTTTTTACCTGTGGTAACGGGGGTCCGAGGAGCGCCCGGTGCGGGGGCATTGGGTGCAGCGCTGCGGGCGGGAGCCACTGGGGCATCG
>DLWR01000126.1 GCA_003444795.1 Cryomorphaceae bacterium | reverse complement strand
CTCCACGAATACCAAGGAAAAGAAATTCTCGCCCAGTATGGCGTACGTGTTCAGCGCGGCAAAGTAGCTAGCACGCCAGAAGAGGCTGTAGCGGCGGCAAAAGCCATGACGGAAGAAACAGGTACCCAGTGGTATGTGGTTAAAGCACAGGTACATGCCGGCGGCCGTGGTAAAGGCGGTGGTGTGAAATTGGCCAAAAACTTGGACGAGGTAACCGCTCGCGCTACAGATATTCTAGGCATGCAACTCGTAACACCTCAGACTTCTAAGGAGGGTAAAACGGTTCACCAGGTGCTGATTGCTGAGGATGTCTACTATCCCGGAGAAAGTGAAACGGAGGAGTACTACATGAGCATCCTGCTCGATCGTGGCGCTGGTCAAAACATGATCATGTACAGCCCTGAGGGCGGCATGGACATTGAGGCGGTTGCCGAACATAGCCCAGAGAAAATTTTCCTCGAGCACATCGACCCTGCATTGGGATTGCAAGACTTTCAAGCACGTCGCATCGCGTTTAACCTAGGCTTGTCCGGGGTAGCATTCAAGGAAATGGTGGCCTTTGTGAAGAGCTTGATGGCTGCATACCAAGGCATTGACGCTAGCTTGTTTGAAATCAACCCCGTTCTCAAAACGAGTGACAATAAGATCTTGGCGGTTGACGCTAAAGTGGTTTTGGACAACAACGGTTTGATTCGCCACCCAGAATTGGCCGCTCTTCGCGATTTCCGTGAAGAAGATCCTACGGAGGTGAAAGCGGACCAAGCTGGTCTGAATTTCGTAAAACTCGATGGCAACGTTGGCTGTATGGTCAATGGAGCCGGTCTCGCCATGGCTACCATGGACATCATCAAGATGGCGGGCGGAAATCCTGCAAACTTCTTGGACGTAGGCGGTACGGCGAACGCAGAGCGTGTTGAAAAGGCCTTCCGCATCATCTTGGAAGACCCCAACGTAAAGGCCATCCTCGTAAACATCTTCGACGGTATCGTCCGCTGCGACCGTGTGGCCCAAGGCATTGTAGACGCTTACCACAGCATCGGTGAAATTCCCGTCCCCATCATTATTCGACTTCAGGGCACGAACGCTGCGGAAGCGAAGACCTTTATTGACGAGAGTGGATTGAAGGTGTATTCAGCCATCCAGCTGAAGGAAGCTGCCGCTCTTGTAAAGGAATTGGTAGGATAAAGCCGTGGACCGCGTTGAGATTGCCTCGGCCGGTTTAAATCTGCTCTATGCGCTTGGCATAGCCTGGAACAAACGGTGGGCATGGCCTGCGGGTTTTCTTGGTTGTGTTCTTGCTATTTGGCTCTTCTGGGACCTCCATTTGTATCTCGAAGCACTGCTCAACGCCATATATGCCGCTTTGGCCGTTTTTGGCTGGTGGTCTTGGAATCGCACTGAAAGCCTCCCAGAAATTTCTCATTGGCGCCCAATCTCTTTAATGGCGTTCATTCTGGCTGTTATCGCGGTTAGCGCTCCCCTTGGCTATGGCTTTGAGGTCTGGAGCAATAATCCTCGGCCCTTCGCAGATGCCTTCATTTTTTCTTTCAGCGTGCTGGCCACGTGGATGCAAGCGCAGCGGGTATTCCAAAATTGGTACCTCTGGATGGGCATTAATCTAGCCATGGTCTTCCTCTGCACGGACCGAGGACTGCTGATCTATGCCGGGTACTCCAGCATCATGCTCTTCCTATCCTTTTATGGATGGCAAAACTGGCGGTCCAAAGCAACTACTTAAGAAGCCGAAAGCTCTAGCAGCCACTGATTCAGGTCAGCAAAGCAGGCCGGGCTTATGGTGTGTGGCATGGGGTAGGTTTGGTGTGTGAGATTTAAGCCCTTTTCGTTTTTAGCCCGTTCGTACGTCGGTATGGAAAGGCTAGCGGGTACGACCCCATCTTCCGAACCTACCGCTGCCCAAAAAGGGAGCGAGGTGGATTCTGCCTTCGCTACATGGCCTTCCCATTCCCAAGGAAAGTAACTGGCTATCGCAGCCACTCCACGAACAAGCTCCGGGTGGTTGTACCCAATGGCATTGCTCAAAATTCCTCCCTGCGAAAATCCCACCAGGATGGGGCGGGGAGAGGCTGGGAACTCATGTGCGTGCCATTCCAGCGCCAATTTTACCCGTTCCACAGATGAAAACGCCTCGGGGGAATCCACTTGCCGAACGCCATGGACGTCAAAGGAAAGGGAATACCAGGCATACCCGCCCATATCCAGTGGATAGGTGGCCCGAAGAGAGCGCACGGTGAATTGCTTCGTCAAGTAGGGCGCCAAGCCATGTAAATCGTCCTGATTGCTCGCGTAGCCGTGTAAAAGCCAAATTTCCTGCGCCCGAGGGCGTCCATCTTTGACCTCGGCATACCGAGAATCGTTCAAAGCTGTAGGAGATCCTGTCATCGCTCAATATGCCATGTGTGGTCGCCCAGGAGCCGAACGCTGTGCACAAATTCGCCCATGGACCGCTTGCTTCGACCAAATTCCTCTGGACTCAGCAAGGACAGAACATGCTCCCCGTCTTCCCGCTGGTAGAGGTGGTAGACATGATTGACTTCAGGTTTAAAGCTGATTTTGGCGGAATAAATCCAAGCTGAAACCTGTTTGCGCCGTTGAATGGCTCTGGCCTGGTCTGCCAAAAGCTCCATTTGCGCTCGAATTTGATCTAATTGCAAGTCCGTCTGGAAATCCATAGCATTCAAGGAGGTGCTCCGTTGCACACCTTCCGCTGTGGGTAGGATGGGAACGCCACCCACTTGATGTGCATATGGGAGGAGACCGGGTTGCGCTGCAACCTTGTCCGCGTCAATAGGGTTTTCTGTGATTGGCTTGGATTTGGCCATGGCCCAAATTTACTTCGGAAAGAGGACCTCAGCAGCCTTAAATCGGAAGTTGAAAATCTCTTCCAATCGGGGCTTCACCAACCATGGGTGAACCAACTGACCTAAAATTCCAAAAGGGAGAGCGTAGTGAACGACATCGCGCATTCGAACACCTTCCGCGGTTTCCTCAAAGAAATGCTCATGGTGCCAAATGCGGTAGGGACCAATGCGCTGCTCATCCACAAAGTAGCGGTGCTCCTTCACATGTGTGATTTCCGTCGTCCATTTCATACGAATTCCAAAGAGCGGCGAAACCTTGTAATGGATAAAGAGCCCCTCGTACATCTGTTCGGGCACCGTTCCCAGAACCTCAAATCCGAGATCCTTGGGGGTGATTTTTGCTAGATTTTTTGGGGAGGAGAAAAAGTCCCATGCATCCACCAACGAAACTGGCAAATCTTGGGTGCGTTCAAGTACGTACATGCACCATTAACCGCGCAAAGCGGAAATGGTTTTACCGTCCGAGATTGAATTCTTTGGACACCAAGTCTTCTCCTTTGCCATTCACCAATTGAACGGACAGGCGCTTTCCATCTTGCCAGCTCACCCGAGCATAGTGGGCTTCGTTGACCACCGTATTCTTCAGGAGAGATTTGTTGGCTTTGAGCTCCTCTGGGCTGGGACTATGGGTGGTTGATGTCAATGGAGATGCGGTGATCTCCGTTAATAACGTACCGTTGACGCGTTTTTGACTGATTTCGCCATGGTGTCGATCTCCAGACAGGAAAACCACGGGCATTTCCGCCCGAGCGCACAATTCCAGAAATTGCTGACGTTCCTCAGGGAAGCGTACATAGTTTTCAAATACCTGTGCTTCGTTGAGCACTTGGGAGCCGACCGCAATGAATGCAATGGAGGCATCCTTGTTTTTTTCTAGAACCTCTGCCAACCAAGCCAATTGCGCACGGCCCAAAATCACAGATCCCAAAGGACCTCGGTGCGCCCGGTCATCCAATCCAACCATGAGAACGTCCCCGTAGCGTTCCGTCCAGCGAATATCATGGTATAAGTCCACTTGGGTAGGGGTCTCCAACCAGAATTCTGCAAATACTTGAGCACTCTCCCGTTTTCCCGTAAAGGTCGAATCGGAGTCATTTGGCCCGTAATCGTGGTCGTCATAAATGGCTAGTTGGCGACTGCTTCTGAGCAACATTTGGACTGCATCCCCTTCGAATCGGCGCATATATGCTTCGCGCATAGTGCTCTCGTTCTGCCAATCTGTATAGTTGAAATACACGTTGTCTCCAAGCCATAAAAAGAATTGCTTTTCTTCCTTTGAAATGGTAGTAAAAATGGATTCGGCTTCATCGTTGCGCAAATCCGCACAGCTGCCGGTGCAAAACGTAAAGGTTTGACCTTGGAGGCTCAAAGTCGCCGCCGCGATCAGGAGAGTGGCAAGTTGCTTCATTCTGCAAACATCGTTCATGACGGGCTAATAGAAGCAGTATCTTTAAACCGTGCGCTACACCTCCTTTGAAAATAGGCTTACTCAGGCCCGAAATGCGGCCAAGAATTGGGACGAGCGTTTGTTTGGCACCTCCCAGGAGGGTCGTCCTATTATCGGGTTTTATCGTCAAGGGCGTGGTCCAAAAATCCTAGCCTGGGCCCTCATGCATGGCAACGAGCCTACTGGTTTTGAGGCGCTGCTGCAGCTCATGGCCTCTGAGGTTCAAGGCACGTGGTGCATTCTGCCCATTTTGAATCCGGATGGGGCAGAAGCCTTTACTCGTTTGAATGCCCGAGGCATGGACGTGAACCGCGATGCCCGTCTGCAAGCCACCGCCGAGGCGCAAGCGCTGGAAGCGTGCCGCAGCTGGTTTCAGCCTGATATTGCCTTAAACCTGCACGACCAACGGCCCAGATTCTACCCAAAGGGAGGGACATTGCCTTCAAGTTTCTCCTTACTTGCACCAAAAGGACACCCGGAGGAAAGCACAGAAAGTCAGCTCAACGCTCAAGCCATTCTGCATGCTTGGGCTACTCACTTGACGGGTAAGCATCCTGGTCAGGTGGCACGGTTTGACGATGCTTTTTACCCTACCGCCTTTGGTGAATATTTTCAGGAATCCGGATGTGCAACGATCACCTTTGAAACCGGTATTTCCCCAGCAGATTGGGAACGAGTTTCTGTGGCGCAATCGGAATATGAATGCCTGAAATCCCTCGATGTCCATGCAGCCGAATGGATGGCATCCAGCCAGCGTTCGGCCTACCTTGACCTGCCCATGAATGCCAGTCCTGCGAATGAATGGGTGATTGCGCATGCGGACGGTCATTGTCATTTGCGGCTTTTGGAATCCGTGCAGAACGGAATGTACAGCGTAAAATGGGAGGTGGACGACTTCCAAGCCGATCACCCGACGTGGCTCACCAGTGAAACGTCCACCTCCCTTGCTCATTTAGTAGCAGGAACTGTGTTGGATGTGGACTACTTTGAGTCGTTGGGCATCTCCGTTCCGACCATCGGACTCAAGAACTGAAGGTCTTTAGCCACAATCTCCGTGCGGTATTGGGTCGACCCTTGGGCGTCCTGGTAGGTGCGGTATTGTACCTTTCCTTCCAACGCACACAAATCGCCTTTCTTGAGATACTTGGACGCAAGTTCCGAAAGCACACCCCAAGCCACCACCTGGTGCCATTGCGTTTCTTCCCGTCTTTCCCCATGGCTCGTTTTAATCCTTTCATGCGTCGCCAAAGAGAACGTACACTTTTGAGAGCCTGAATCAAAGGATTTCACTTCAGGGGCTTGCCCCACGCGACCAATCAAGGTGATTCTGTTTTTCATGTTTGCCATTTGTTTGTTTTTTGGTTCACATCAAAAGTCATAAGGTGTTCATTTTTAACTGTCTAAACTGCGGTAAATGCTGTTAAAAAGTTTGTAAATAAGTATATCCGTTTACAAACGACTATCTCAAATGACACAAAATAAATTGCGGTTCGAACGATATAATTCTAACCAAAACATCACCATGAAACGAAATCAAACCTATTGCCTACAGTGTGGTCTTCACCTTGTAGGACGCGCAGATAAAAAATACTGCGATGACGGTTGCCGAAAATCCTACCACAATGCCCGCA
>DLWR01000138.1 GCA_003444795.1 Cryomorphaceae bacterium | reverse complement strand
TTGTACACCGGCACGGGAGCCATTGGCTTCTTCATGGCGCTAGTGGCCAAGAAAGTGGTAGGCGTGGAATCTGTGCCTGAGGCCATCGAAGCCGCTAAGGAAAATGCCCGAGAAAATGGCATTCACAATGCGTATTTTGAAGTAGGTGATATGCGCCACGCCTTCCAAGCGGAGCTCTGGGAGCGCTATGGCCGGCCCTCTGTTCTAGTGACGGATCCCCCTCGTGACGGTATGCACCCGAAAGTGGTGGAGCGATTGCTCGAACTTGAAATACCTCGCATCGTCTATGTCAGCTGCAATTCGGCCACACAGGCGCGCGACCTTGCCCTCCTTCAGGAGAAATACCACGTTTCGGTCGTACAACCGGTGGACATGTTCCCACAAACCCATCATGTGGAGAACATTGCCTTGCTCGAACTCAGAGCCTAACCCCATGGATTCTGCCTCTTATTGGGACCAACGCTACCTAGAGAATCAAACAGGATGGGACTTGAACGGCCCTACGCCTGCCCTGCAGGCGGCGATTGAAGGCCTACCAAAAACGGCCTTCATCCTGATTCCTGGTTGCGGATTTGGATGGGATGGCGAGGCGCTATGGAAAAAGGGCTACGCGAATGTCTACTTGAGCGATTGGGCACCTTCCGCCAAAACGGCCTACTTGGAGCGCGTTCCCGACTTTCCGCCGGATCAATTCTCCAGCGGGGACTTCTTTGAATGGGCTACGCTCAAAGAAAACCAGGGCAAATTTGATGTGGTACTTGAATGCACCTTCTACTGTGCTATCCCGCCCCAGCGTCGCCTAGACTACGCGGCGGCCATGGCGCAGATCTTGAAACCGGGAGGGCGGCTCATGGGGGTGCTATTTACCTTCCCCTTGACAGAAGCGGGGCCCCCCTTTGGTGGGTCGGTGGAAGAATACCACGACCGGTTTTCCACGCCTTTTGCACTGGAGTCCATGGGAGCCAGTCCGCTAAGCATTCCTCCCAGAGCAGACAAAGAGGTCTTTTTCTGCGCTAAATTGCAGTCGTTATGACGGAACGCACCCTCATCCTTGAACCAGAACGCATTCAACGCGTCATTCATCGAATGGCCTGGCAAATTGTAGAACGTCACCTCAATGATGAGGAAGTATACCTTGTGGGCATTAGCAAATCGGGCTATGCACTTGCAGAGCGCCTGCACGCTCAGCTTCAGGGCATCTACACTGGAAAGTTGGAGCTGGTGGAAATTTCCGTGAACAAGCGCGAACCTGCGGCAGGCCCCACGGAATGCCGCCTAAAACCCAGCGATTTGACGGGCAAGAATGTGGTCGTCATTGACGATGTTTTGAACACAGGAGCGACCTTGATGTATGCCGTTCACTATTTCCTACCTGCTGCACTCAATCGCATCTCTACGGCCGTGCTCATTGATAGAAACTTCAAGAAATACCCCATCAAAGCGGACATAAAAGGCCTCAGCTTGAGCACGAGCCTCCAGGACCGTGTAGAAGTCGACTTCTCGTCACCCGAAGCCGTTTACTTGGTCTGATAGCATTCCAGCAAACGAGCGAGCACATCTTCTTTATCCACCGCTATCCGGCTGTGGCATTCCGCGTAGAAGGCCTGTCGCTCCATTAAATGCTTTCCAATAAACTCGGCGTAATCATCGAGGTCTACGCCCGACAAAAGAGGCCTTTGGGCACCCGCCTTGAAGCTATCCTGAAGCCTTTTGGTTAAAAATCCCACAGGCGCATGCAAGTAGACCGTGTGTCCCAGTTGCTTCAATTGGGCCATGTTGTCATAAAAACAAGGCGTTCCGCCTCCCACAGAAATAACACCGTCCAAGTCCTTACAGTCCAAAACTGCCTGTTTTTCAAGCTTCCTGAAGGCCAATTCTCCGCGCTCCTGGATGTAGGCCGAAATAGACATTCCAAGTTGACTTTCAAGGATTTGATCCAAGTCGTGCACGGGCAGGTCCATGGCCTTCCCGAGCTTTTTCGCCCAGGTACTCTTCCCCACCCCCATGTAACCGACGAGAAACAAGCGTTTTTGCATGCTTAAAATTATTCTAAAAATCATGCCCATTCAGAGGTTCAATTAAAACTTCTCTCTATATTTGCACCCTCGTTTCAAAAACGGGAATGACTCGATAGCTCAGCTGGTAGAGCAATACACTTTTAATGTATGGGTCCTGGGTTCGAATCCCAGTCGAGTCACAAAATGCCCTGGTGGTGAAATTGGTAGACACGCCATCTTGAGGGGGTGGTGACCTACGGTCGTGCTGGTTCGAGTCCAGTCCAGGGCACTAAGAAAACAAAGCAAACGCGCTGCATTCCATGTAAGCGTGTTTTTTTTGCGCCGAACTTTCTGTGGAGGATTTGCGTTTCTATATCGTGAAACATCGTATTCTTGACAGCCTTATTGCCTGTACTTTGCTGGCCTTTACTTCGTGCCAAGCACAATCCGCATCCACTATGAATGACTCTTTTCCTGTCGTAAAAACTGAAGCTGAGTGGCTCGAGCAGCTTGGCCCTGAACGCTACAGAATTTTACGCGGAAAGGGAACCGAGTATCCTGGAACCGGAGAATACGACAAGCACTTTCAGACAGGCACATACGCCTGCGCAGGCTGCGGAACGGTCCTGTTTACCTCAGACAGTAAGTTTGATGCTCATTGCGGTTGGCCCAGTTTTGACCAAGAAGCTTCTGAAGGCGTGGTGGCAGAAAAGCGCGATGTATCCCACGGCATGATTCGGACAGAGATCCTCTGCAAAAACTGCGGAGGACATTTGGGCCATGTATTCAACGACGGCCCTACCGATACGGGATTGCGCTACTGCGTGAATAGCCTGAGCTTAACGTTTGAGGAAGACGTTAGCGAGAACGAATAAAATTCGTTTCCCCCTCCCTGCAACTGGGTGAATCTTTGACGCATCTTCGTGTCATGAAACGCCCCTTTGCTCTTCTAGCCCTTGGCTCGCTAGCTTTCTGGAGATGCGAGCCTACGATTTACTGTGATCTAGCCTTCCATTCGGTCGGATTCTCATGGCTCGATACCACCACAACTCCAACACGAATCATACCCGTCGTGGTGGAGACCCAAGATACCCTGACAAACAACTTTACCTCCATTTTCCCGGCCTTTACTGTCGTTTCCGACGAGCACCAAAGCTATTTTTTCCAAAAAACCTATCACGTCATGGTGTATGTGCTGGATTCTACCGGAAATATCCTCATTGATTCACAGTACATTATCACGGCAGATGAATGTCACATCCAAAAAATTTCCGGCCCCGAATATCTTCCATGAGAGTTGCACGGAATTTTGAATTTGCGCATATATTTGCACCTCCAAATCGGGAGATTAGCTCAGCTGGTTCAGAGCACCTCGTTTACACCGA
>DLWR01000049.1:2193-11390 GCA_003444795.1 Cryomorphaceae bacterium | reverse complement strand
GCCAACTCGGTGCCGCCGTGAGGACCGCTCGCCTCCTATCTCAACGCGGGGTGAGCTTGAAAAACTGGAGTTCGCGATGGATTCCCGCGGCAGCAGCCTTCTTGCCCATGGGCCTCATTCTGCTGCAACCTGACACCGGTTCCGCGCTCGTTTTCTTGGGTTTCATGCTCGTTTTTTACCGCGAAGGACTGCCCGGATACTTCATCTTTCTGGGCTTGGGAGCCATCGTCGTGGGGGTTCTAGCCCTAGCCTTTTCAAGCCAATTGGTTTTGAGCCTCATCGGGGTAGCTATGGGCATTGCCCTCCTACTGGACCGACTTACTAGGCGTCTAAAGTTTTCTGTCATTGTGCGCCACCCTGCTATTTGGTACGGGGTGCTTGCCATGATTTGGGCGCTGGGGGTGAACCAAATCTTTAATTCTGTCCTCCAACCCCACCAAAAATTGCGCGTTCAGCTCCTGCTCGGCCAGGTGGATCAACCAAGTGCAGCTGGATATCAAACGGCCCAATCGCTCATCGCCATTGGTTCAGGGGGCTTTATCGGCAAGGGGTATACCAATGGCACCCAGACCAAACTCAACTTTGTTCCCGCCCAAACGACCGACTACATCTTCTGTACGGTGGGCGAAGAATGGGGATTCCTCGGGTCTATCGCTGTGCTTTTGGCATTTGCTGGCCTGATCGCACGCATCCTTTACCTGGCCGAACGCCAAAAAGAGGCCTTTTCTCGCATTTACGGCTTTGGAATCGCCTCCATTCTTCTCATTCACTTCTTGGTGAATATTGGCATGACCTTGGGGCTTGTGCCCGTTATTGGTATTCCTCTCCCCTTCTTTAGCTATGGGGGATCCTCCCTCTGGGCCTTCACGCTGATGCTCTTCCTCTTCTTGCGCATGGATGCCTTCCGTTGGCAAACCTTGTAAGTGCAAGGGTTAAAGCGTTACAGGACTGTCCCGAAAGACTGAACTCGAGGAGAACGTAGTGTCCAAATGAAAAAGGGGCGCCCTGCGGGCGCCCCTTTTCCTATTATCATCACGGAAATCCGCGTAAACCTTTGGCTTAGTAGAACTTACCGCGGTAGTCCTCTATGTCCGCACCTTCAATCAAAGCTTGGAACAGGGCCGATTGCACGCGGCTGCGGAGCTGGTTGTTCTGCTGAGCAACATCCCCTGCGGTTGCGGCTACTCCGGGGTTCTCGATAACGTTCAAGACCTTGTACTGGTAGACGCCGTTCAATCCTTCAAGGACATCGGATTGGAAGCCCACTTTAGAACCAACAGCAGCACCAACGATGGCCGCTTCACGGCCTGCACCTGGAAGGAACAAGCTAGACAGACTCACCGTAGCTTTTTGGAAGGCAGGAGATTTGGCAGACCATTGACCCTTGAGGTAGGCTACCTTGGCATGATTGGTGGCAAGCATTTGCAATTCATCGCGTACTTCGTCCACGGTCTTATAGCCAGGCTCATATACGGCGGTCAACTGAGCCACCACATAGTTTTGATAGTTGTTGTTGATCACACCTACCTCATTTACTTCACGCTCTTCATTGAAGGCCCAACGAACTACTTCACGGCTCTCACCCAAACCTACAATCTGCTGATCAACGGCAGAAGTATTTTTGTTGGGCAAAAGGGCTACGCCAAAGCGGTTGGCCACCGTTTGAGCATCCTCACCTGCCTGAAGGGCTTTAGCAAACTCTGCTGCTTGGGTATAGATGCCTTGCTCGGTCTCCTTGGAAACGTTTACGCGGCGGAAAACTTGTGCGAGCTGTACGGAGGGCACGGCACCTTTTTGGCCCGTGACATTGATGATGTGGAAGCCAAAGTTGGTAAACACAAGACCCGTAGTGCCCGTGCTGTTGCGGAAACAGTAATCTTCAAATGGCTTAGCCATCATGTTGGGCTTGAACCAACCTAAGTCGCCACCCTTTGAACCCGCTACCACATCATCATTGAAGGTGGTTGCCACGTCATTGAAGTTCAGGCTACCCGACTTGATGCCTGCGAGCAAAGAGTCAGCTATCGTCTTAGCGGTCTGGAAATCACGTGTAGCCTGTGAACGCTCGGCGCCGGCAAAGGCAACCAAGATGTGACGCGCGGATACAGAGTCCGGCATGTTGCGGCGGCTCATCACCTTAACAATTTGGTAGCCAGGACCAATAGCTATTGGATCGCTTACGAATCCTGCACCTTGACCTACAATGGCGGTGGAGGGGGACTCGTCGAGTAACTCCAAACTGTAATAATTGTCTTGGAAGGGAACGTCGCTGTTCGCCATCACATAGGCGGAGTCATCCGTTGAAGCGGCGAGTTCGGCTTTCATTTCACCCAATTCAGCCAAAACTGCATTGCGATCCGCATCAGAAGGCTCAATTGGGAAGTTGGCAAAGTAGATATCGCGCAATTCGTTGACCACCTTGAAGTTTTCCTTGTTCTCGGCGTAGACGGCTTTGAAATCTGCTTCTGTGACTTCAACCAAGGAATCCGCCGTTGCTTGGACCAGCAAACCGGCCCATTCGATTTCTGCTTGGCGCGTTTTGCGGGCCAAGTTGTGCTGGTAGATGCTCACAGGGGTGCGCAAACCTTGCTTCACGGCCATGTAGAATTTGTTGGAAAGAGCCTCGTTGCGGACATCGCTTTCAAAATTCACCCAGTTCAACCACTGGTCGGTTGCTTCTTGGCTCGCGTCTTTGTTGTCGCGAAGATTTGCCAAGGCAGACTTCAAAAGCTCGGGGTTGAACGCGCCCGTGTTGGGATCGCGGAAACCTTCCATGGATTGGATGCTGGGGTTGCTAACAATGGCATCCCACAACTCATCGGTCGTCACGGTAAAGCCCAATTCCTCTTGCAGATCACCGATCAAGCGGTTCTGCAATTGTTGGTTCCACACCATCTGTGAAAGCTGCATGGTGCCCATGTTGGCCATGTTGGGGTTATTGATGCGGAGGTCTTCCATCTCGCGATTGAAGTCCATCGCGGAGATCTTTTCACCGTTGATAAAACCCACGGCGTCTTGGTCCCCATTAAACAGAACACTGCCAGACGAAAAGAATTCACCTAGGATAAAAGCGCCGAGTGCAAAACCGATAGCGATGATTACAAGGCCAGAGCGGCGGCGGAGTTTGTCAAACATTCCCATAATGCGTAGAAAATAAGGGTGCGAATATACAAATCAGAATGCCCGCATGCACGAAGAAATGCAGGGTTTAGTCCTGATCTTTGGACACGATGACGCAGGCAATGCGCTGGGCGTCCATGGTTTGGATCGTAAAGACCCAATTTTCGAGTTGAAGGGTCTCGCCTTCGACCGGCAAATGCCCCAAATGATCGGCAATCATACCCCCCAAGGTGCTGTACGCTTCATCTTCGGGCCAATCGAACCCATAGGTCTCATTGAGGTAGTCCACTTCCAGGGAGGCGTCCAGGTTCCACGTGCCATCCGGCAGCGCTTCTTCCGTTCGGACATCGGTGTCGTGCTCATCGTCAATCTCTCCGAAAAGTTCCTCTACAACGTCTTCCAAGGTGACAATTCCGGTCAGCGAACCTAAGTCATCCACCACGGAGGCCATGGAGCGCTTGTCCCGAATCAGCATTTTGAAGACCTCCTGGGCGCTCATGGTTTCAGGCACAAAGGATAAAGGGGTCAAGATGGAGGCCAGGCGCTTGGGTCGGCGGAAGAGACCAAAAGCATGCACATAGGCGAAGGCATCGTCCACGGTGTCACGGTAAACGACCAGTTTGGAGAAGCCGGTCTCCGTGAACTTTTCTCGAAGATCTTCCATAGAAATGCTAGCCGGGACGGCGCAAATCTCCGTCCGGGGCACCATGCAAGAGCGAACCTTCACATCGCCAAAATCCAATGCATTGCGGAAGAGTTCAATCTCCGGCTCTACTTCTTCGGCAGTGCTTCCCTCTTCGAGGTAGTGGTCCAGGTCCGCGCGGCCAAAGACTACAGGTTCGGCGCTGGCTTTGACGTCGCGGCCCATTCGGCGCAAAAAGGCCTTGCTCAAACGCGTCAGCACTTCCACCAAGGGCCATAACAGCCAATAGACGAGCGTCAATGGCAACGTAAACCAGCGAAGAGAATCATTGGCTCGGTTGCGGAAAAAGGCCTTGGGTAGGTATTCGGCCATGAAGAGAACGACCAGGGTGGAGGCTAAGGTTTGGAGCGCTACCGCCAGACCAGGCCCTAAGTTCCATTGTCCAATGAATACTGGGTCCAGCAAGGCGGAAGTTTGAAGACCTACCACCACAAGGGCTATGGTGTTGCCCATCAGCATAGCGCCAATGAAATGCGAAGGATGGTTGATCAGATAGGCTAAACGTGCACCCGACCAGGTGGCTCGCTTCGTTTCAATTTCAATCTGAAGGCGGCTGGCACTTAGATAGGCGATTTCCATGCCTGAAAAAAAGGCAGACAATAAAAGTGCCGCGAGGAGGATGAGCGCTTCGTTCATGATGGATTGGAAGCGTCGTCGCTGGATTCCCAACGCGCTTCCATGGTCTTGCGCTGCTTTCGACGCAGACCAAACATGAAGAAGCCCAAAAAGGCAAAAAGCACGAACATGTAGGCCCGATTGCGGTCCACGTTCCAATTGCTGTAAATGGTCTCCAAAGACAGTAGTCCAATCACGAGCCAGACCCATTCAACGGTCTTCAAACTGCGGCGAGCAATGGTGGGTTTCATGCGTGCTTAATCTTGTCCTTCAAAATGTCCGGACACTGCAAAGATGGTGTATTGTGAGAGATCTTCTTTCGCTTCAAATCCTTTTCCGCGCACTTCCTCGCCTTTATCGATGATTCGAACCTCTGAATCGCTTGTAAAAACTTGATGAATACGGTCCCATTCCATGGCATCCGTGTACAAGGCATTTCCGCCCTCTTGGATCACCTCTACCTCACCGGTGAGCACCCATACTTGGTCACTCATGCGTCGAACGGCCTTTTGCGCTTTGAGGTATCCCGTGACGCGACCGCTTGCATTCAAGATTTCCACGCGAAATCCCTGCCGAAACACCTGGCGAGGATGCTCTTCATCGGAGGTAAAATCTTCCCAAACTCCCGCAGTAACGCGGATTTTGGCCATGCCACTATCGCTGTAGACAATATTCACCTGATGCTGTTCAATCATGGCACCCGTAAACTGCTGTCGAAGGGCGTTGACCGCTTGCTCATCGTTGGAGCAGGCGATAAAATGCACCCACCCAAAGAACACAAAAGGAGCCCAGCGGGCTCCTCTCTGTGTGCAATATTTGAGCGTGATCACGTTTAGAAACGAACGGTAACCGTCTCGTTGATCCAGCAGCCAATCGCGTAGCGGTCGCCTTCTTTCTTGCCAAACTGGAAAGAGATGGACTTGTCGGGGATGCCCACGCGAAACTTAGCGATGGTCTTGTCGGCACGACCGGTGATAGACGTGTCTACCTGCTTAGCTCGGGTAGCCTTGTCAATAGCCGCCCAATAGACCGCATTCTTCTCGAAGACGTTGTTACCGCAAGAGCCCGCAGCCGCTGCATAGACGTTTGCCCACATCAAATACGCTTCTCCTGAGTTCTCGTTGTTGCGCACAGCGGCAGCACAATCACTCTTGGCCGCAGACAAGTTACCCGTCTTCAAGTGGATAGCCGCCAAACGGAGGTAGTCACGTGACTTCTTCATGGGGTCCGCTTCTTGTGCGATAGCATCCGTGAAGTACATGACGGCATCGTCGTATTTCTCGTTTTTGATGCTCAAGACACCCATAGAACGGGCTGCCTGGGGAGTTGGCTCCAAGTTGTAGAGAGATTGCGCCACCAAGTAATAAATGGGGTTGTCGGTACAATCAGACGTTCCAGCCGTGTCCGTACGCTCCTTAGAGAGCATTTTCTCCGCACGTCGCAACCATGCAGCATCGCCGAAATGCTTGTCGAAGTTGTCCTGGTTGTAGATAAGTCCCAAGCGATCGCAGGTCAAAAGGGGCGCCAAACCACGCTCAATGTTGGTAATCAACTTCGTGGACTGCTCCAAAAGGCGCTTATCAATATCCAAAACGCGCTTCTCACGAGAAGAAATCGTGCCCAGCGTATCTTTCTCCGTCAGGGCGGCGATTTCTCGGTTCCAGTTGTCTGTTTGAAGCTCGATAGCTTCACCTACTGCACCGTAGGCGTTGAGCAATCCTTCAGAATCCAACGTGTCAATCTTGTAGAGAGCGATGACCGCATTGAAGTAGTTGTTCAAGTACAAAGGCTGAATGTCCCCAGGATTTACTTCCAAAGCGGCATTAAACATTTGGTAAGCTGTGTATGCATCCTCCGGATAGTAGTCGTAGAAGTCGTTGGCTTTTTGCCCCAATACTTTGGCCTCGCTGCCGGGGTAGTAGGTATTCCAATCGTCGTACATCTTCATCAAGGCTGCAATCAATTCCGTCTTTTTAGCGGCATCTTTTTCAGCTTTAATCTTCGCATCAAAAATCTTGGGCGCGAACTTGTAGACCACCTCGCTAGCCTGTGGGCAGGTGGTGTACACGATCATCCAAGGCTCATAGGCCTGTAGATACTCCTTGCCATTGCAGAGTTGGCCAAAGTTGTTATAGTTCTCAAAACAACGAATACTGTCTGCTTCAGAACTGCCCCAATTCTGGGCGTTTGCAAAGAATGCGCTGAATGCGAAGAGTACAATTAGTAGACGCTTCATGGGTATTACCGGTATTTAAATTTGACAAACCACTGGTCGTTGAGGGTTACCCCAACCGTAGCTTGCGTGTAGAATTCTTGAATCAATCCGTTTGTTTTTGTTCCCCAACTACCGACTTGTGCGCCGATGTGGAGGGTGGCAAATTTAACATCTCCTGGCAAAATAGCCCGACCTCCTATGGGCAATCCCATGCCCAAGTTTGCTTGCCATGCTTTTACAGGGGTCTGATTTAGAACCAATCCCGTGTTTTCATAGCTAAATGCCGCGCGGTAGGCGATGTCATTTTTGAAACCCTTCAAACGCTTGTCAGGGAAAGCCAGTGAGGGAATCAAACTAGCCGATGCTGATATGCGCTGACTGTTTTCCAAGTAGGGGCCGCTCCATGGTTCACTCGTCAACCATGGCAAGGTTCCCGTTGAAAATGGAAGGAGCATCTGCGTTTCAGTCACTTGATATTGGACCCCTATTGACCATGCTGAAACAGGCAGGTCTTTGGCGGGTTTACTGATTTCCAGTCCGACCGAAACCTGGGTGGGCACGTAGATGTAGCCTTCCTGATTGAGCACGGCTAAGCCCGTATCTAATGGAGTTTCCGATCCTGAGCCGCTCGCGATGTAGGTGTAGCTCAAATCGTTGAACGTGCTTGAAACCGCTGAACCATTTCGGAGGGTAGCTCCAGCTACCACTTTGACTGCGCCCAAGGGGATTCTAAGCTGCGCTCCAGCATCCCAGCACCATCCACTCGCCAAGGTGCGCTGAGCCACTCGGACCGAATTGAACTGGTTGTCGCTGAAAATCATGCTGGTTTTTTGGTCCAAGGAGCCAAACAGATAGTTGGCATTAAAGCCTAGCGCCAAAAACTCGACAGGCTTAAGGCCCATGCCTACGTGTAACTTAGTGTAGCCACCGCTGCCTTTAAATTGCTGGGTAAAATCTCCAAAATTGGCATCTGTGCCCTTGGTCAACATGTCATAACCCGTCAAAGAATACGGCATCAAACCCGCAGAGGCGCCCATCCATTTTTTCAATGGAACAGCTATACCCATATTTTTAAATCCGCCCGTCGTATTCCAGAGGCTCGCGTTTTCATTCGCTTGGTGCACTCCCATGTAGCTGCCGCCCAAATCCAAGGTGGTGTAACGCAAATCCGCATAACTAGCAGGTTGCGCTGGATTCACATACAAGCCAGACGTGGCAGCCGCCTGGGTCCCGCCCAGAATAGAATGGTAAGTAAAACCATTGGGTTGCAACAACCCATGGCCATAGATAGAATAAGGACTCACCCCACCGCTCTGCCCAAATAGCAGGCTTGGACCTAGCAGTAGGCCAGCGAGGAGGGAGAGGGTTCTAAGGGTGCGTTTCATAGAGGTATTGAGCCAGGAGCCCAAGTGCTTCAAGATTGGAAGCCGCAAAGATGCCGCTTTCATATGGTTTAGCAAAAGCCGGGCCATCTCCTCCAGTGATAAAAACGGCAATTCCTGCAAATTCCTGCTGCCAACCCGCGATCCAGTGGTCAATTTCCGCTTGCATACCCGCATAGGCACCTTCATGCATGCCTTCCGCTGTTGATACACTGCCCGAAGGATAGAAGGGTCGTTTCACGGGCTCTAAGGCCGGCAGTGCTGGCGCAAAATGGGCCATTGCCTTGAGACGCATCGACCAGCCGGGAGAGATAGGACCCCCTTTCAAGAAATTGTTCCCATCGAGGAGTGTTCCCGTGAGGCAGGTTCCACAGGATATGACGGCCAAAGGGCCCTTCGGATGAAGCTGACGAGCGCCCAAGGCCGCTAGGCAGCGATCCACGCCAATGGTAGGAGCGCAAGCCAGGGTGAACGGCCAAGGAGCATCGAGTGTGACCTGATGGCCGAGAAGAGCAGGTGGAAGATTTCGGCGGGCCGTGTTCGCTACGCGGATGGGGGCATTCGGGTCGATCGCATCCAGCCACGAGAAATCATCGGGTGCAAAAAACTGGGTTTCCACCGCGTTTGCGTCTTCCGCTTTAACGAATGACACTTTTGTTCGGGTATTCCCGAGCTCGACCGCCCAAATCATGGCGCAAAAATAGCCCCTAGCCTTCCCTTATACGTTTAAAAAACTGACCTTTTTGTCGGAAGCCATTTGGGCATACACGGCGTCTTTGTAGTAGGATTCCACCACGTTCCGCTTAATTTTCAACGTAGGCGTTAGAAATCCATTTTCAACGGACCAATCTTCTTGCACCCAGAGAACTTTGTCCATTTTTTCATGGGACGGGAGGACCTGATTGACCTGTCGAAGCAGTTCCTCAGTGGCCTTCAAGACTTCCGCTTCGGGGAGCTTACGGGCGTCTTCCGTGAACACGGCCAAGGCTACTGGCTGAGCCAAATCCAAGCCTACCACGCAGACTTGCGCCATGTGCTCCGAGGCCATAAGCCGGTTTTCGATAGGTGCAGGTGCCACGTACTTGCCTTTGGACGTCTTGAAAATGTCCTTGATGCGTCCCGTGATGGTGAGATAGCCTTCCGAATCTATGGCACCGCAATC
>DLWR01000049.1:0-1771 GCA_003444795.1 Cryomorphaceae bacterium | reverse complement strand
TCTACCCCCGAAAAAGCCTGGCCTACGGTACCAATTTTTACTTTGCCGCGGAAATTCACCGTGGAAATTCCCAAGTTTTCCGTCATGCCATAGACCTCCTGAATGGCAATGCCCATCTTGGAAAAATCTTCCAAAAGTGACGCCCGAATGGGGGCCGCCCCTGAAAGCACCAGACGCGCTCTGGAAAGTCCTAGTTTCTTGCGCAAAATGGGTGCAAGTAATTGGCGCAAAAAGGCTGCAGGAATCTTGGCGTGAATGGTTTCCCCAAACTTTTCCCAAATACGCGGCACCGCCATGAAAACGGTGGGTTGGGCGGCCTCCAAATTCTGGGCAAACGTATCCAGGGCTTGGACGAAATGAATTCGGCCTGTTAGGTAGACGCCCGCAGCAGAAATGATCATGCGTTCAGCCACATGGCTGAGCGGCAAGTAGGAAATAAAGACCTCTTGATGGAGGAAGTTAAATTGCTCCAAAATCATGCGGAAGGCGGCCTGAAAATTGGCGAAATTGTGCATGACGCCCTTGGGCATCCCCGTCGTGCCGGAGGTGTAAATAATGGTCATGAGCACCTCGGGATCCATGGGAATCGGCTCAAAATCTGGCCGACCCTTGGCCTTCAACGCCTCCCAAGTGAGCCCCGATGCATCCGGCTGCATGTATGGGATGAAGACCCGCTGAACTCCAGCTGGGCAATGCTGTATGTAGACACTTGCATCGTCTAACTTGCCGATGACAAGCACTTTAGATTCCGAGTGTTCCAGAATTTTTTGCGCGGTTTCCCCGTCAATGGTGGGGTACATGGGAACAGAAACGGCGCCCGCCAAGGCACAGCCATAGTCCGCTATCAGCCAATGCGCCGAGTTTTTACCGATGATGGCCACCTTATCTCCCGGTTGAATTCCGAGGGCCACCAAGCCACTTGCAAAGGCTTTGGCTTCGCTGAAAACTTCTCCATGGGTGAAACGAATATGACCGGCTTCCGCGTGCGGCTCGTCTAGAAAGCGTCTATTCGGGAAACGCGATGCGTTCCAGGCCAATTGTTCAGGCAAGGTGCGTTGAGCCCGATCCGGGGTGACGTGCTGAAGTCCGAGTTCTGGCTTTGCCCCTTCCAAGGGCCCTAAAATTTCTAAGACATGGGCATCATCCTGTGCTTGGGTCGTAGCCGAAAAAGGTTGTGCCACACTGATGACCTTTCGGCCAAAATCCATCCCCAAAGTCACTATGGGTACGCCCGCCTTTTCGGCAATGTTTCGGTACCCCGATTTGAGCCCGTTCACCTTACTTCGCGTCCCCTCTGGAGACAGGCCGAGCTTAAAATTGGGGTTTTTGGAGAAGTGCTCAGCCATTTGGTCCACTACCCCATGGCTGCTGGAACGGTTGACGGGAATCGCCCCAAAGGCCCGAAGGATGCCCCCCAAGGGCCACCAGAACAGGCTGTGTTTGGCGAGGAATTTTATGTCGTGAAGGCCCAAATCTTCTCGAATACACAAGGCGACAAAAAAGTCACGCCAGGAGGTATGTGGGCCTGCAATAAGCACATACTGAGGCAAATGATGCGGAAAGGAATCGCGGTATTCCCAGCCTTTTCGGGAAAGGCGACCCTTGAGGAACGGTAACTTCATGCCCTAAAATACCTCAATTATTAGTCGCATGTAACTCATGTGATGAAGAAAGTTTCCAAGGAGCTGCGAAAAATCGCGAAGGAAGAATGAAGAATTGGTCTTAACTTCGCGCCTCCAAATAAGGAGGTTCGGTAGCTCAGTTGGTAGAG
>DLWR01000186.1:1060-2683 GCA_003444795.1 Cryomorphaceae bacterium | reverse complement strand
GGCATAGGGTTTCCGGCCAACACCAGTCGATGCGGCGCGTCAGGGTGTTGGTTTCGAAACGTGACAAAGGCTTCCACGAGGGTGCGCACGTTCTTTCTCGGCGTGAAGGCCCCCACAAAACAGAAATAGGGTTCTCCTTGGGCAAATTTTTGGCGTGCCCGTAACTTCTCATCGTCCGACAAAGGTCGGAAGGCTTGAGCCGGTGCATTGTAGGATACGCTCACGTGCGCATCGGACAGGCGGAAGGTCTGCACGACGTCCTCCTTGGTCTTCTGCGAAACCGTTAAAATAGCATCTGCACGCCGCGCCGAATGTGCTACCACCCGGCGATAATACGCCCCAACGCGTGCAGGAATTCCTTCTGGTTGGTGGACAAAGTTGAGATCGTGAATGGTCGTCACGAGGCGGCCGTGCCAATTCCGAACCTTTTTAGGCAGCAAACCGTCCGGTGACCAGTACATATCGATGTGGTACTTCTTCAAGGCCCGGGGAATCTGGACCTCATTCCAATATTCCCAGAGCCATGGATGGCGAGCTGCAGGGCCCATCACATGGGTTTGGAGGGAAGGGCAAGCGCCCTCAAAGGAAAGTTCGGGTCCCGGGGTTCGGTCAAAAAACAGGTGCCACTCCACCTCTGGGTGTGCCTGAAAGAGCTGCTCGAGCACCCGAAAGGTATACCACCCGGTACCCTCCAGCTTGCCAGACACCAGCCAGCGTGCATTCACGCCGATGCGCAAGGGAGAAGAGGGGGAAGGAGTCCGATGAATGGGCATGCCCTCAAAAGTATGACCTTTGTGCTATGGCCGCGCCCCCTTCTAATCACCCTTGGTGCAGTTTGCTTCGAAGTTCCGCCCTTGTGCTTGCCCTCAAGGTGGCGGGGGCTTTGGGGGGCTACGCCTTTGTGTGGGTGGCTGTTCGGGAATTCGGTGCGGAGGGCTATGGCCGCTTCGAACTCGCCTTCACCTTCCTCAGTTTGCTCTCGGTGGTGGCCAAATGGGGCTACGACGGTGTCTTGCTGCGCGAGCTCCCCATTCGTTCTCCCGAAGCAAACAAAGCGCTCACCCGGGGCATCTTCTTCTTTTCTGGGGCTTTTGCAGCCCTGCTGATGTTCCTACTCTTGGCGCTCCGCCATCAATTAGCCGCCAGCTTTCACGAACCCCAACTCGTGGAAGACCTCACCTGGATGGCCCTTAGCTTGCTTCCTTGGACCTTGTTTCAGGTTTGGGCGGAGCACCTCCGTGCACGCCAGCGCTGGGTGGGCTATGGTCTGCTGCAGTCCAGCGTTATGCTCGGGACAACCGCACTATTTATGGTTTTACTGCCTACGGAACAGGTCAAAAGTCCCTCCTCCTTTGTGTTTGCCCTCGTTTCGGCCTCCATGCTGCTTTGGGGATTGGATTTTCTGCGCAACGACCGCCGCATCGCGGACTCATTCACACCGCGCCAAAGCCTGCGATCCCTCCTCCCGTTGCGCGCAACGGCCACGTCCATGTTTCTCATTGGAACCCTGTTCATGGTGATGACCTGGTCCGATACCCTCATGGTGGGATACTACTTGGATACCGAACGCGTAGGCATCTACCGCGTTGCATTCAAAATTGCCACCCTCATCACCTTTGCCCA
>DLWR01000186.1:0-769 GCA_003444795.1 Cryomorphaceae bacterium | reverse complement strand
CACCCTCATCACCTTTGCCCAGTTCGCCGTGAACGCGCAAATCGCTCCCCAAATCTCCGCCGCTTGGAAGTCGAATGACCGCATTGGGCTGCAAGCCTCCGTCCACCGTGTGGCCCTCCTAAACGCCGCATTGGGCCTTCCTGCCTTCCTGATTTTGACGGGCTGGGGGGATTTCTTCTTGGGATTCTTCGGCAAGAATTCCGCCGACATCTTGGCCCAAACCAACCTGCTCCGCATTCTCTGCATCGGACAGTTGGTCAATGCGCTCTGCGGTCCTGTCATGTACCTCTTAAACATGACCGGACACGAATCGGCCGCGCGCAACACAATGACTTTGGCGGTGGTCGTTAACATCGCCGCGAATGCCGTTCTCATCCCGGCTCTGGGTTTGGAAGGTGCAGCCTGGGCCACCTCCATCACCATGTCCCTCTGGAATATTTGGGCGCTGGTGGCTGTGTATCGCAAAACCGGTATACGAACCCTGCTTTTCTGGCGTTGACATGGGCGTGCATCCCGACATAGCATTGATTGGCGTAGCAAAAGGAGGAACCACGGCTTTAGCGTCATGGCTGGAGTCGCATCCAGAAGTGGCGGTTTCGCGCATTAAGGAACCGAACTTCTTCAGCACGGACATTCGGCCCGAATCGTTTTCCCCCGCCTACCGCCGAATGAGCCCTGTCCTCCCAGACCGCTACTGGGAACAGAATCCTCTGCCATCAGCGCACCAAGACTTTGTCCAAGATGCCGGCCGCTACACCCGTCTCTTTGA
>DLWR01000065.1 GCA_003444795.1 Cryomorphaceae bacterium | reverse complement strand
TCATCCCCGGTGATGGAACGCTCACTTTTTGCGGATTCTAGGTCTACTTGCGAGCGCTGTCCTAGGACGGTCACTGTTTGCAATACGTCTACCGAAGAACTCAGTTTCACGTTGCGCTGGATGATTTTCCCGCCTTCCACGCGAAGACCATTGATGACTTGGGTGCCATAGCCGAGGACCTGAACCTTCATGCTGTAATCACCTGCGGGAACGCCTGTGATTTGGTACTTGCCGTCAAAGTCCGTGACTGCACTCAAGTAGGTACCCACGAGGGTGATACCCACATTGGGCAGCGTTTCGCCGGTTTCGGCATCCGTTACCGTACCGCGCAAAATCCCGGTCTTCTGTGCCCATCCGCTTACGGAAACGAGCACCAAGAGACAGGTCCAGAGGAATTTCTTACCAGGCAAAGTCATACACGAGAATTTGTTCGAGTAGGTCTTCCATGGCTTGTGAACTTGCGGCTACGCGGTGCAATTCCACTGAAAAGAAAACTTCGTTGATGTGAGCAGGATTGCCCAAGTATTTGCGGCGCACCCCGACCAAATTGTCGCCCTGCCAGCCACTGAGTTTGGTTAGTTGAGCACGGTAAAATACCTCAGCATCAGCGGATGCTACAAGCGGGCTGATACCAATCACAATACTAGAAGGATGAAGATCTGGATAGGAACCGCTGACTTGAGGGACCAGGGCGGAATCGGGAACGAGTCGAACTTGGCCTGAGGAGGTCACTATGCCGTCCATGGGAAAGGAACCGATGTAGGGCGTAAAGTCGGTGTTAGGACCAAAGGAGGTGCTTGTCATCAACTTGCCTCCCTGGGTGGTAAATGACTGCAGTGCCTGCGCCATGTGGGCTAACAGTGGTTGGGTCGCACCCGTTACGGGGTCGAGCGCATTGTCCGAATTGGTCACCGTGAGCACCCGGTCGTATTGAGACAAGATGTGCTTGAAGGTGGGATTCCAATAGTAGGGACGAGCCTCACCGCTGTTGGCATTCAGGTCGAGTAAGTCGTAGGAGAGTGAAAGGGCATTCAGCCAACCTTGGTAACTGGAGGTCACCGCCGAGGTTTGTCCACTGATAACGAGCAAATCAGAGGTAGGTCGGAGCAAGGTGACTTCAAGGGCAGAATCTACCTCGCTCGTAGCGCCAGCGATGTCGGACAAACGGACTTGGAAGATATTTCCACCATTTTCTAGCAGCCCATCCACCCCAGTCAATACAGGTTGCAGAGCATTCCCATAATACACGGATGCCGTAGTGCCCATGCCGCCTCCAGCATCAGGTTCCAGCACAAAGGTGAGCATGGGTTGCTTGGGGTCAATGGTGTACCATGTTCCGTTATTCATGCGGATTTCGGCACCCGCAATGGTTTCGTTGCCATCCGGATCGCTGGCCGTCCAACGGTACGTCAGGACCCCTAAAGCCGTCCCCAAAGACTGAGACTGTTGATCTACTTCCGCCACGGGCGGGGCATTTTTCAGCGGGAAGACAAGACTGGCAGGACTTTCATCGCGCTGCCCCTGGTTGTCGATGGCCCGAACGTAGAGCGTAATATCCGCCGTATCGCTTCCCGCAGGGATGGCAAAGAGGAAGGTGCTGTCTTGTCGCTTGCTGTACTTCCAGGTGCTGCCATCAAGAGAAAGCTCATAGCCCGTGACATAGCCGTCGACGTCCGTTCCGTACCAGCTCATGCTGACCTTGGAATTCAAACGATCCGCACCGAACCGTTCTATGGACTTCACTGCCAAATGCGTTTCAGGCGCTACATTGCCAATAGCTTCCCCACGGTCACATCCATTCATGCCCATGGCGAGAATAGCCAATGCATAAAGTCCTGCCTGGAGGGAGGAGCGGAATGGAATGGGGAGTCGGCTCATAGACTTAGTCAATCAAGGCGACACGAAGCACTTGAACTTTGCCTTCTTTCTCGACTCGCAAGAAGTAGGTACCGCGACCTAAATGCGCCACGGAAAGTGCCGTGCGGTTCTCCGTCAAGCGGCCTTCTGCGACGGGACGTCCCAGAGCATCCATCAATCGATAACTAGCTCCTTCTTCCGCTTCCAGAACGATTTGCTCACGGCTTGGGTTGGGGTAGGCACGTACCTGCAAGGCATCGGGGTGGAGGATACCCACAGTGCTCTTAGGCAGATCCGTGGTATCCAAAGTGATGTTAATCCCGATGAAGTCATCGTTGTTACGCGGAAGTACGCGGTAGTTGCTAAAGCCGTAGAAGCAAATGCCTTCCACAGCATCCATATTCATGGTGTCGCTCACCACGATGGGGCTGACTTCCATATTGCCATCCAAGGTGTCATAGGCAGCATTGGTGACGAGCTGAACGTACAGCGAGCTAAAGGAAGTGGCCGATTGACGCCCCGCCAAAACGAGGGCTCGGTTCCAGTAGCCCGCACCAGGCGTGTTGGAAACGGCATAGTCGCCAAATCCTAGGTTGGTCTGAGCGATGTGCAACTTTTGCTGGGCGGGATCTTCTAAACGCACATAACAGCCTTCCCACTGCTCCCAAGCGTATCCGTATTTCTCGGCACTATCGGAAGGGTTTACGACCGAAGCGACAGGAAGCATGCGGTTGCCTGTTTTGCTAATGGAGGCGACATTCAAGCGCGTCATGCCGTAGTATTCCTCCACGGTTCCGCTGACTACTACCTCTTCTTCGCGGAAGAATTGCGTGATGCCAGAGCCGACACACCAGATGCCGCTCCAAGGACCGCCGCCTGCATCTTGGATGTACAAGAAGCCCAAGTCATGCTGCTTGGTGGACGCCGTGACGATTCCTTTAACCGTGACGTTTTGGCCCATGTAGGGGCTATTGCCATTGCTGGAAAGGGTGAACTGTAGGTCTTGAATAATAGCGCCGTTCTGTCGAACCGTGTAGTAGTCTACATTGGGCTGCGCTTGGCCGACAGGGGTAGTGGGGTAGTAGGAGGCATTGCCTTCGTTGTCCCAAGCCAAAATGTAGTAGCGCACGAGGGTTCCCAAAGCTTGGTTAGGCAAGGTGGCTTCGTATTCATCCGTAGAGCCCGCTGCCAAAGTCATGTTCATTTTGGTGAACTGCGTGGGAAGTAGAGAAGTGTCTGCGCTGTAGTATACAAATACGGAGTCAACAGTTCCGTCAAAATCCGTGATGTTGCATACGAGATCCACCGATTGGTTGGGCGTGGGGACCATGGGGTCGCGCTCAAAGTTGGAGATATAGGGGGGCGCATAGGCAATGATGTAGTGAGTGGAATCGAAAGGATTCAATTCGTAGCCACGTGAGCCCGAACCCACCAAGCACCCATTGCCGTCATGACGGACGACGCCCTTCAAGCTGGAGTAGAAGGTTCCGGGAACCGGGGTCACAAAGGAACCGGTGCTCTGGGGCGAGTAGGGGTTCACCGTTTGCCATGAGGGGAGCTTTTGGGCCAAGAAGCGGTCCGAAACGTTGATCTTATTACCATTGCCGTCTACCACGTTGAAGCTGATGCGGTTGCCGGAGAATGGAATAACTTCTGTCACGGTGACGTTGTTGAATTCGACAAAACTGTTTTCCCACTGCTCTCCTGTCGTGAGAATATTCACACGCAAAGGATCGTTCAAGTCACCCACGGTGATTTGTGCGGGGGTTGGGACGGGGCGTGAGCCCATCACTTGAATCGAGTTGGCATCAATGGTTTCCAATTGATTTCCATTGTTGTAGACGCCTACACGGCCTACCACTTTGACCAGGTCACCGGGAATGAGGAATTCAATGTTGGGGATGGGAAGCAATTGTCCCTGCGCGTTCGTGTAGACCCCCATGACTTCCATGCCGCGCCATGCGCCAGCAGCACCTTGTGCCACGGTATCTACAATGAACAAGAAGGGACGGTGACCTCCCTGAACTGAACCGGAAGCCACCTCGGAACGATCACCCGGCGTCACGACTATGCCGTACGTCATGACCGTATCTCCCAGGTAGGCAGAGGTGTCATTGCAGTTAGCAAGATCCGTGGCGGATACATATTGGATGGATGAGATGGAGGTGTAAGGCAAGGTTTGGCCAAAAACGGCAAAACTGCAAAGGCCCACACAGAGGGTAAAAAAGCGCTTCATAGGAGAGGGGTTGATCATTTTAAAACAGTGAATTGGCCGGTGAAGAGTTCTCCTGTTTGGAGATCTTGAACGGCGTAGAAGTAGAGTCCTCGGGCGAGGATTTGGCTTTGGTCGGTGAGGAGGTCCCAGGCGTGTTCGCCGCCTGAAAAGACGCGGTCGGCAGCGGATTCTCCTGCAAAGGTTTGGAACCAGCGGATGTCGCCCCCTTGGTAGTCGGCGTGATGCTCAAACTGGTCCATGACATCTCCGGCTGGAGAGGTAATCGTGATACGGCAATCCGCGGGTAGGTTGGCAAAGACCAACTTGCGTGATTCCTCTTGGAAATTGGATTGCCCTTCCCAGGCTGCCCCCGCATAGTACGGATTGGGGTAGACAAAGGGCGGGTAATTTTTCATGCTTGGATTGGCCGGGGTGCCGGCAAAGGCGCGCACATCATTGGCCAAGAAACTGGATTCCAAAGACTCCAATTGCGTGTCTGGATTTCCTTGGTCAAATGCCGTAACAGCGACGGCATGCTGCCAGCCGTTTGGCAAGCCTTCCAGGGCATAGTGGTAGTGGTAAGCCGTGGTGTCGCCGGCAAAGTAGAGGGGCTCTGGCAAGGCAATGTCGGCTAGGCCTGTTTCGTAAAACAGCCCATTGCCAGGGACGTCGTACTCGGCAGCGCGGACAAAGTCCTCAGAAACATTCTGAGCCCCTTCGACGTCAAATCCCAGGCGGCTCAGGTAGACGCGGTATCCTTCAAAGTCTTTTTTCTGCGTAATGGGGTCGACGCTTTCTTCGGCGTTTCGGGACCAAAAGAGGTCAATGCGGTGGTCGCCGGGGACGGCGCGAATACGGGGGGCGTCCGGTGGGCTTGGAAGAATGAAGCGGGTGATTTTGCCGTTTCCGTCGCGGTCCTCGCCTTCGTCTAGGAGTCCGTTAAAGTTGATGTCTTCTCCGTTGTAGGCGACTTGGGCCCATTCGGCGTTGCTGATGAAACGCGCCTTTTGAGCAGCAGTATTGGCACTGTTGGGCTGGCCATCATCCACTTTCTTGCCCATCACAAAGGCAAAGGCCAGCGTGATCTCGTCCCCAGGCGCAAATGCGCTGAAGGGCCCCACGCTCACGAGATCAGAGCGGTTTCCGCTTGCATTGAGCAAGCCTTGGATGTTCATGCCGACGCCATTTTGGCAGTCTACCCCTTGGGGATCGTCCCAACAGGGATTTTGGTTGAGGCCCTCCGTCATTTTCACATACCGCTGGGGATCGGAGGTGGGGAAGAAGAAGAGCGCTTGGCCCGAGTTGTTAAAAATCCACGCGTTGTAGTGGTCTTTGAAACCGGGCGTAATGTCTGGATGCTTAAATCCGTTTTTGTCTTCTGCACCTAGGAATTTTTGGCCGATATACGAATCTGTGAGCCCCACATCGCCCGTGGCGTCATAGCAGTAGGCCATGTGCAGACTGTCCAAGTAGCCATTGCCCCCTTGAGAGTAGAATACGGCACCGCCGGCGCCCGCAGGGGTCGCATTGATGTTGCGCACCACGGTATTTGCCCATAGCGCGATGTGCAGGTCATCATAGGTTTCGAGGCCTACGTTTTTAATCGTCAAATTGGCGATCACGAAAAAGTCCGAAAAGCGGTAATTCCAATTGTACGTCTCCATGGTGACCTCAAGACCCATGGGGGTGGTGTGTCCACTGATGGGGATGGAGGTACCGGGGACTAAGAGGTTGGCATCCGTAAAGGTGCTCTTGAAATCTTGGTGCGAAATCGCTTCGGGGCGGAAGTTGGGGTTGTCGCGCAGGGAAGAAATTTCCTGCATGCCTCCGGCGGTATTCGTGAATTCAAATCCACCGCGACCAGGGGCATAGCCTTGAGGAGCGTCATAGGCGGAGGTGCTGACGCGCACGGTCCCGCTACCATCGATGCCTCCAATCCAAATGCCCGATTCAAAGAGGTGTTCCGTGCCAGAGCCTGCGGGGTATTCGCCGGAAGGATTTCCCGTTCCATCCTTGTAACCGCGGAAGGCATTTCCAAAGGTCCCCACATTGGTCACCGTCATGCGAACGTTGCTCGCATTTGTGAGCTTCTCCACAAAGTTTTGGGCCTGGAGTACGGCGGCACCCGCCATCCACACACTTAAGGCCATGGCATACTTTCTCATGGCAATTTCTGTGTACTTGGCAGGCGATGCTGCGGTTGGAGGGTGAAGAGAACCATACCTGTAGTTGCAGGAAGAGGAAGCGGGAAGCGCAGGCTTTCTACCTGTCCGGAGAAGAGGGTGCGTCCCAAGAGGTCGACACAGCGCCAAGGGGCACCCATAGCGGCCTGACTCACCTCCACCCAATAGCCGTCTTGGCGATTGCCGCGGATTTGGAGAGGTAGGGCATGGGTCTCTTCCACGGAAATTTGCAAACGCTCCACATCAATGTCCACGTAAACCGGAAGGTGATCACTCATCTCGTACAAAGCGGTAAGCACATTAGCCGGTACAGAATTGTTGGCGGGAGAATTGATGGAAGAATTGAAGTGCAATCCATCGTTCCCAACAGGGGTAAGAGACCCGGCTACGTAGGCCATTTTCGCCGTGCCGGAAGCCACATTATCGTTGAATAGGACGTGGTCATAGCGGTCGTCCATTCCTCCGCCGGAGAAACAGCCGTTGTTCGTGGCACCGTCACGGGTGCTTTGCGTGTGGAGATATCGGAAGGTATAGTTGTTGTTCCAGTTGCCCGGCTGGTTTTCGGGGTCATTAAAACGTAGGCTGGTGGTGCTGGGGTTGAGCAGGTTTTGAAAACCTGTTTCCTGGCTTTTTGGCATGTTCAAGTCGCCTGCTAGGTAGTAATTATCGTCCACGTTGTGGGATTGGATGTAGGCCATCAGGGCGGCGGTTTCACGCGCTCTGTCGGCGATGTCACTGGCCGTAGAGCCCGCCTTTAAATGGGCGGCAAAAACGGTGAATACCACGGTATCCGGATGGATGCTCAGAAGACTGTCTTTGTAGTAGAACCGCTTGACGTCAATGCCACGTACCAAATTCTGATTGTTCACATCCTTGGTAATGATGTCCTGGTCGAGCAGGCCCAATTTGTTTTGGTCATAGTAAATGCCATTCATCAGGGAGGATCCGTTGGAAAAGAAATCTGTCTTTTCCCAGCGAGTTTCCCCATTGACATTTAGGCAATAGGTCAGTATGCGCCCGTGTGGCGTCGTATTGTCTCCGTTGATTTCATTGCATACCAGAAGGTCCGGCTGGGCATAGTCCACAATGGTCGCGAGATAGCCTTCCTTTTGTACCGGGTTGTTGCTGCTCGTCGGGCAATAGCTGGTGGTGTTGCGGTAGTTGAGCAAATTGTACGTCATGATCCGAATGCGCTCCGGAGCCTGCCCCCAAAGCGAAAAATTCCCCGCCACCAGGGCGAGGAGCCAAAGCAATTGCCAACGTTTTAAACGGGTATGCATACCTCTTTCAAAGGTAGTTCAGAACGGGCCAAAAAGAAAGCGGGACTAGCCCGCTTTCTCACTTCTTAGAGCTTGAAACTCAAACCCGCACTTACTCCCCAACCGGGGGCATAGCGGCTAAAAATTTGGTCCTGCGCTTGGAAGGATTTGTAGACACTCAAAACGTCATCGTTTAGCAAATTGCTAGCGCGAAGCTTGAGGTCGATTCCCTTCTCTTTGCCGAGCTTGGTCGTGAAGCTGAAGTTCAGACTGTGGAAAGGTTGCGTGTACACATCTGGGAACAATCCCATGCCTACAATTTGGAGGGTGGGGCCCTTAACATTGTAGTAAACGCCCACATTCGTTTGGCTTTCTGGGGCTGTGTAGCTCAGTCCGCCGTTGAGCACATAGGGGCTTTGTCCCGCCATAGTGCGGACATTGGTGATGGTCTCTCCGACGCGCTCATAGCTCTTGCGTGAGTTGAACTCCACGTCACTCATTGTGATTTGGGACTCGATTAGCGTGATATTACCGTTGAAGAAGAGGTTTTCCAGTTTTTGGCTTAGGCCTGCGAAGCTGGCGTTCCATTCGATTTCTGCGCCAAACATGGTCCCGCGCCCTACGTTTCTGGGCTGGAATTCCGTA
>DLWR01000200.1 GCA_003444795.1 Cryomorphaceae bacterium | reverse complement strand
ATCAACATCCACCGGCAGGTATTGCCCGAGCATTTTGTCTACGTGGAAACCTGGAGCCCCGAACGCCTGGGCGGCTATCACTTCACCTACGAACGCTTTGACCAAACCCGCATGTTGGAAAAGTGAGAATGCGACTTTATTCGTTTTGATACCATTCGCCAGCTTTGGCAGCTCGACAATTGGACACGCCGCACGTGGGACGACCAAGGAAAGCAACTCCTGACACGCGGCCGACGGCTAGACACGGCTTTCAGCTTTGGGCCGAGCACCATTTCTCCTGACCTCCGAAGTACCGCTACTATGACCTCGCCCGCGCTGTGGACCTTCCTGGAGCAGGAACGACTCAGTGGATCAGAAGCGGTCGTCTACCACGAAATGGAATGGTACCGCCGCACGGCCTATCCTTTTTCCGTCTATATTCTTGTGCTCATCGCAGTGGCCTTAGCCTCCGAAAAACGGCGCGGCGGCATTGGCGCTCAAATCGCCATTGGGCTCCTCCTTGCCGTCACCTACATTTTTGTCATGCAGCTCAGCGGCATATTCGTCGCATCCCCCTACATCACCCCCTGGCTGGCGGTTTGGATGCCAAATCTTTTGTTTGCGGCCCTCGGGGTCTACCTCTACCTTCGAGCGGCCAAATAACCGGCTATGTCCCTCTTCCGCCCTACTGATGATTCGCCCATTTGGGTGCACCACCTCTGGATGCATTTCATTGTCCTTATTTGGGGCTTCACGGGGGCGCTCGGACGGCTCATTCACGTCGAGGCCTTGCCCTTGGTCTGGTACCGGATTCTCCTGGCCGCCGGCTTTATGCTGCTGTATGTCCGCCTTCGTAAAAAGCGCTTTGGCCTTCCGCCTCGAGAGCTTTGGAGCACCTTGAGCCTCAATGCGGCCGTGATCGTTGTGCACTGGATTACCTTCTACCACGCGATTAAAATCTCCAACATCTCCCTCACCTTGGCCTGCTTGAGCACGGGACCTTTCTTTACTTCGCTGCTCGAACCCCTCTTCTTCAAGCGCCGCATACTTCCTGCGGAGATTTTAGTCGGAGGGGGCGTAGTCGCAGGAATGGTCCTACTCTTTGGATCCGTTGAGGGCCAAACCACGGCCATTCTAGTTGGTCTAACGAGCTCCATCCTAAGTGCCCTTTTCTCCGTTCTAAATGGCCGGATTGTCAAGCGCATGCCCCCCTTGGACATCTCTTTTTGGGAAATGAGTCTGGGTGTAGTTCTGCTAAGCGCGTATTTGTGGATGACGGGGGATCTGGCCGCTACCGTGCTCGCTCCTTCGGGCAGCGATTGGGTGTATTTAATCCTACTAGCCACCTTCTGCACCGCATTTGCCTTTGTGCAATCGGTCCGAATCATGCGCTACCTCAGCCCCTTTACCGTCATGCTCACCATTGCCATGGAACCGGTGTACGGAATTCTCATTGCGCTCCTGCTCTTTGCCGAATCCGAAGCCATGACCACCGGCTTCTACCTGGGCATGGCGGTCATTTTGGCCATGCTTGCCTTGGACGCCTTCCTCAAACGCCAAAAACGCCAAAAGAACCTCTAAGAGTTTTCCACATCGACCGGGTCATGCCCCCGGGAATGTGTAAGTTTGAACCCTTGCCTAAGAACTATGGACTATCTAGATTTTGAAGCCCCCATCAAAGAGCTGGACGAGCAAATCGCCAAAGCCCATGCCCTCCATGCGGAGACGGGCGTTGACATGAGCGAAAGCCTCAAAGGATTGGAAGCAAAACTTTCTGCCGCGCAAGCGGAGTTGAAAGCCTCACTCACCCCTTGGCAACGTGTTCAACTGAGCCGTCACACCGGTCGTCCCTATACCCTTGCCTACATTGAGGCGATGACGGGAGGCAACTTCATCGAAATGCATGGCGACCGCCATGTAAAAGACGACAAGGCCATGGTTGGCGGCTGGGGCAGCATCGAGGGAGAGAGCTTTATGTTCATCGGACAGCAAAAAGGAGTCACGACCAAACTGCGCCAGTTGCGCAACTTTGGTATGGCCAATCCAGAAGGCTACCGCAAGGCCCTGCGCCTCATGAAACAGGCCGAAAAATTTGGACGTCCCATCGTCACCTTGATCGATACTCCAGGGGCCTTCCCTGGTTTGGAAGCAGAAGAACGCGGCCAAGGCGAAGCCATCGCACGCAATATTCTGGAAATGGCCCGTTTGAAGGTGCCCGTCATTTGCATCATCATTGGCGAGGGTGCCTCCGGCGGTGCTTTAGGCATTGGCGTAGGCGACCGTGTAATGATGCTGGAGAACACCTGGTATTCCGTCATTAGTCCAGAATCTTGCTCCTCCATTCTATGGCGCAGCTGGGACTTCAAAGAACGCGCAGCCGAAGCTTTGAAGCTCACCGCACAGGATATGCTTAGCAACGGTCTCATCGATGGAATTATCGAAGAGCCTGCGGGTGGCGCCCATCGGGATCCACAAGGCATGTTCCACCTCCTCTCCAACGAAATCCTCCGTTTATACAACGAGTTGAAAGACGTGCCATCTGCGGAGTTGGTGAACGCCCGCATCGAGAAATTCTGCGCCATGGGCGTTTATGACGAAGCAGCCTCTTAAACACGATGGAACCCGCAGCTTCTTCCCCTTCACGCGCCCGACGCGAAGCCTCCATCCTCCCGCTTGGCGGGGCGGGACGTATTCCGCCACAGGCCATTGAATTGGAGGAAGCAGTATTGGGAGCTCTTCTCATCGACCGCGATGCATTGACCAAAGTCGTGGATATTCTGACCGCGGAATCCTTTTACGTCGAAGCGCACCAGCACATTTTTGACGCAGTTACCCTCCTCTTTGGAGAATCTGACCCCATTGACATTCTAACGGTCGCTCAACGCCTCCGAAAGGATGGAAAATTGGAGAAAATCGGCGGCGAAGCGAAGCTCATTGGATTGTCGACACGCGTCTCTTCTTCGGCCCACATTGAATACCATGCGCGCATCGTCGTGCAAAAGCACATCCAGCGCGAGCTTATTCGCATTTCCAACGAGATGATCGAAGAGGCCTATGACGAAACCAACGACGTGCTCGAACTGCTCGACAAAGCGGAACAAAACCTATTCAACGTCTCTCAGGGCAACTTGAAGAAGAATTACGTGGGATCCTACGAACTCGTGAAGCAAGCCGTGATCCGCATTGAGGAAATTTCTAAGCGCGAAGGCCTTTCTGGTGTTCCCACTGGCTTTAAAGGCGTAGACCGCGTCACCTCTGGGTGGCAAAAATCGGATTTGGTCATCATCGCGGCACGTCCCGGCATGGGTAAGACGGCATTGGTGCTGTCTATGGCCCGAAACATGGCCATCGACCACAATACTCCAGTGGGCATATTCTCCCTAGAAATGTCGTCCGTTCAGTTGATTACCCGTCTGATTTCCTCCGAAACGGGCATTGGTGCTCAAAAACTCCGCAAAGGCAATCTAGACACCACCGAGTGGCAACAGCTCACCTCCAAAGTGAAGCGCTTGGAAGATGCCCCCATCTACATTGACGACACCCCCGGCTTATCCGTATTTGACCTTCGAGCCAAGTGTCGCCGTCTTGTGGCCCAGCATAAAGTGGGTATTATCATCATTGACTATTTGCAATTGATGACCGCAAGCACTGGC
>DLWR01000027.1 GCA_003444795.1 Cryomorphaceae bacterium | reverse complement strand
ATCCGGAGACCCAGTACTATCGGAGCTTGAGCCAGCACGCACGCGGCACTCAGAAGGCCTATCTCGGCTGGGAAGCCTGGAAATTGGGGCGTTGGGAGGAGCGACTGGCTAGGCGCTGGGCGGGCCCTGTTTGGACCTTGACACAGGGAGATGCGCAGGTTTGGCAAGCCCTAGGAGGGAAGCGTCCGACCGTGGTGCCTCCCCAAAAACGCTTTCAAGGCGAAATTCCTGTAGGCCCCAGTGAAACACCCTACCTCCTGGTTCCAGGCAAGTTTTCTGTGGTGGAGAATGAGCGTGCCGCGCGTTGGACGGCGAGTCTACCCATGGAGGTACGATGGGCAGGTCATGGCTTTTCTCCGGAATTGCGAAATCTGGCCGCGACGAAGGGAATTAGCCTTCTAGAAGGGCCGGATGATGCGGCCATGTCGGAGGCCTTTCACGCGGCGCACATCGTTTTGGTGCATGCGGAACACAGCCTCGGACTCAAGCTAAAATTGATCCAAGCGTTTTATCAGGCGCGATGGATTCTAGCGCATGAAGCTGCGGTTTCGGGACTTGAATGGACCGCTGATATGGGGATTCGCACCTACCATAGTCCAGAAACGTTGACGGCTGCCGTCGAAGCATTGCAGCATGAGGTTTGGGACGACGCGGTGCGCGCCCGTTCAAGAGAGGCACGACGCGTTTGGACCCATGATTCTGGGCTGAAGAAATTCCTGAATTAGAGCGTGCGTTGCACCGTGCTGCTAATGCTACCGTTGGCGCATTTCCATGTTTGGTGCGGGAACTTGAGCAACAGCGCATAGTCGTGAGTAGCCATCAAGATAGTTCGGCCTGAGGCGGAAATTTCTTCCATCAAATGCATGATTTCCTCGGAGGTATGCGGATCCAGATTCCCCGTTGGTTCATCCGCGAGAATAAGGGGAGGGTTGTTCAGCAATGCCCGAGCAATGGCCACGCGCTGTTGTTCTCCACCTGATAATCGAAATGGCATTTTATGCTCTTTGGTCGCCATACCCACGCGCTTCAAGACTTGTTGAATGCGGTCAGCGTTTTCGGACTTGTTGTGCTGGCCCGTAGCTTGAAGCACGAAGTCCAAATTGTCATAGACGCTCCGATCCATTAACAACTGAAAATCTTGGAAGACGATGCCTAGGTTTCGGCGCAAAAATGGAATGTCCGAATCCTTCATACTGCGCAAATCATAGCCCACTAACTGCCCTTCACCAACCGTCAGCGGCAAATCGGCGTACAAAGTTTTGAGCAAAGAGGACTTTCCGGAACCGGTCGCGCCGATCAAATACACGAAGTCTCCTTGCTGCATTTCAAGGTTTATCTGGTTCAAAATCAGATGGTCACCTTGATAAATGTCCGCATTTTTGAGGGAGAGAATAGGGGAGGAAGTGGACATAGGCATGGTTTATGCCACAAATTAACAGGATTTTCGTGGTCCGGACTACCTTTATGCTACTGACAATGATGCGAAGATTACTTCTACTAGCGTTCTTGGTCGGGGCCGCAGCGGCTCATGGCCAGGCTCCCTTCTCCCACGCCACTCCCCAATCTATCTATGCGGACAGCCGAGGTTTGTTCGATCGAGCGCTCTACGCTCCCGCCGCAGAGGGCTTTTCGGAAGTGCTCCAAAAAGTGGATGCTCAAACGGATTTAGCAGAACAAGCAGCCTTCTTTAAGGCTATATGCTCCGTCCGATTGTTAAACCGCGATGCCGGCGATCAAGTTCTGGCATTCCTGGACGCCTATCCAAGTACGGCCCGTCGAAAAGAAGCCGTGTTGGAAATGGCGGAATATTCGTTCAACCGTCGTCGCTATGGAGATGCACGTGATTGGTTGCGTCTTTTGGACGGCATTTACCTTCCCAAGTCCGAACGTGCCGAAGTTCAGTTCAAACTGGGGTACTCGCATTTCCTGTTAGAGGAATATGACTTGGCACGTCCTCAGCTCGCCGCCGCGAAAGCCACTAAATACCCCATCGCTGCATCCGCACAGTACTACTATGGCCACATTGCGTACCTAGATACCAATGATGTCACGGCCATGGAGAATTTGGAGCCCTTGCAAAACCATGAAGAATTTGGCATGGTGGTGCCCTACTATTTGGCACAGATTTATGCCCGCCAAGGCTTGGACGACAAACTCTTGAAATTGGGCGAGTCCTTGCTGAAAAATGCTACGGCCAAACGCACGCCTGAAATAGCAAAGCTCATCGGGCAAAGCCTGTTTAAAAAGAAGCGCTATCCTGAAGCCTTGCCTTACTTGGCTATGCACCGCGATTTGGGTGGAAAAATGTCCTCCGACGACTACTATCAGCTGGGGGTGGTCAATGCACAAACAGGCCATTACAAAGAAGCGATTCAGGCTTTAAATAAGATCTCCAACAACGCGGGCCAGGTGTCTGAATTTGGCCTCTACTTGCTAGCCGATTGCTATGTAAAGGAAGGTCAGATGGAAGAAGCCCTGAGCGCCTTCAAGGCGGTGAGTGAAATAGCCAAGGACCCTGTCATCCTTGAAGAATCTGCATTTCAGGCGGCCAAATTGACCTACAAGAGTTCAAGCCCCTTTGGGGATGCCATTGATATGTTCAAACGCTTCTTGAGCGACTTCCCGCAAACGGAACACCGTCGTGAAGCCAATGAATACCTCGCCAACCTCTACATCACGTCCAAAGACTACGGTCGCGCCATGGAGGCCATCGTCCAAACGGGCATGGGGACCATGGCGATGCGCGAGGCCTACCAGCGCGTGGCGTACTTCCGCGCAGTGGAGTTCTTCCAAGTGAGTGATTGGTCGGGTGCGCAGGAGTACTTCACCAAGTCCCTTGGATACCCTCAGAACTTGACCTTTGTCGCCTTGAGCCATTTCTGGTTGGGCGAATTGGCCTACCGCAAAGGGGATGCCCAGGAGGCTTTAGCCCAGTTTGAGTCCTTTTTGAAAACGCCGGGAAGCTACACGTTGACAGAGCGTCCCACAGCGCTCTATAACAAGGCCTACTGCTTGTACAAATTGGATCGATTGGAAGATGCCTCTGCGGCCTTCCGCGTGTACTTGCAAGACGCAAAAAGCACGGACCGTAAAATTGAAGATGCCACGCTGCGATTGGCCGACTTGTACTTCTTGCTAGGTAAGCATGCCTTGGCGCAAGAGTACTATGATAAATCGGTTCGACTGGATCCAAAAGGTCGCTATGCAGCCTATGCGACTTACCAGCAAGCCCTTTGTATGGGCCTCGTGGGTAAAGATGTTCAGAAGATGGAGGTGTTGCAGCGTCTTTCGACGAGCTCAAACGAGCAGGATGCCTACGGTGGAAAGTACAGTTCAGAGGCCTTGTTTGAATTAGCTAACACCCATTTGCGTCGTGGGGAAAACGTGCAGGCGGAACATGACTTCCTCGCCTACATCCGCATGGTGCCCGGGTCCGAGCGCGCGCGCCGCGCCGCATTGAATATGGCTATTGCACAACGCAACGATGAGCGCTTTGATGCCGCCATCGCCACCTTCCAAGAAATTGTTAAAAAATACCCTGGTACGCCGGAGGCTCGCGAGGCCATCACGACAGCGCGCAGCGTGTACGACGAAGCCAACCGCATTGACGATTATCTTACGTGGGTTCAGGGCATTGACTTTGCCCAGGTACGTGCAAGCGAATTGGACAGTGTAGCGTACATGTCCGCGTACGACAAGTATGCGTCTAGCAAGTTTGACGAAGCCATGGCGGGCTTTGACCGGTATATGAAGCGCTTTCCAGATGGATTCTTCACGGTGAAGGCCAACCACTACGCAGGGGAATCTGCGCGGCGCTTGAACAAAGCGGACGAAGCCTTGGGGTACTTCCGCAAGGTGACACAAGCCCCAGTGGGTGAGCATCATATCAATGCGTGGACCTGGATTTTGCGCATCAGTTCGGCCCGAAAAAATGCCGACGAAATGCTCATTGCCGCGGAATCTGTATTGGCCTTGAGTGACGATGCCAGCCTTCTGCGCGAAGCCAACGTGGCTATGATGCGCGGCCATCAAGCATTGAAGCATTGGGAAGTGGCCTATGGCTATTCTGAAGTGGTGGCTGCCGACGAGCGGAACAGTCCAGAAGTTCGGACGGAGGCTAAAGCGAATGTCGCGAGAAACGCCCTAACGTTGGCCTTGGGCAACCGAGTTCGCACAGCGAGTTTTCTTCCCTCTTGGGGCGAGAATGGGCTCACGCCGACCGAGCGAGACTGGGTCACAAAGTCGCTGGCGGCCTAT
>DLWR01000185.1:8253-9452 GCA_003444795.1 Cryomorphaceae bacterium | reverse complement strand
GGACCCCCTGGGGACCCAAACGGAGGGCGTGCAAGGCGTAATTGTGCGGGGCCAATGAGTTCGGCGAGTAGCCATGCCGTGCATGGGCTCATGCTCAGCCAGATTCCCTACGGCGACAAAGGCCATATTCTGAAAATTTGGACTCGGCCTTTTGGGGTGCAGTCCTATATGGTGCACAGCGTTCGCTCCGGGAAGTCCGGCATGCGACCCGCGCTGCTCTTGCCGATGACGGCGTTGGATGCCATGGTTACCCACCGCGACAAAGGACAGCTGGAAAAGGTTTCAGAAGTGCGGGCCTTGACAGTTTGGAAGCGACTGGCTACGGATCCCATGTGCCAAGCTTTGTGCTTGTTTGCAGCGGAAGTTTTGGCAAAGACGCTCAAAGCTGGCGATAGCAGCGAAGCTTTTTTTGATGACGTCATGGATGTCCTTCACCGTTGGGATGAGCCGGGCACCTCGCTAGCCATGGCGGCCGTGGAACTTTGCGCTTTGATGGCGCACCATTTGGGCTTTGCGTTGGAGCCTGAGGATTACAAGAATGGATGGGAATTTGACCTCCAAGAAGGCCAATTCTGCCCGGCGGGAAATGCCCAGGGGGAGTTTGTAGATGCTGAGGCAACGGCCGCCCTGGTTGAGTGGTTGCAACATCATGAGCGCATACCGCCGAAGGCGGTGCGGCATCGGCTGTTGGACCGTTTGATGTTGGGCTTGCGTTGGCACCATCCAGGGATGGGGGAAGTCCACAGCGTGGACATTTTGCGCGCGCTGCAAGCTTAATCCTTCAGCTTTGCGGACTGGAGCGAGGTTTCCAATTCCATCATCACCTTCCGTTTTTTCATGCTTGGACCGTAGACCAAATAGCAAAGGTTGACCACGCGTTGATGCGCCTCATCTGTGTAGGAATACAGGAGGAAGGGGCCGCCTCCAAATCCTTTTTGGGTCCGGAATAAGCCTCTTGACACATAGGTCAAGCGACCGTCTTGCTCTCGGTAGGATTGAATGACGGGGATTTGAGGCTCCACAGCCAGGTAGCTGCCGTCTTGAACCCCTTCAAAGTAGCCATTCAGCAAGGAATCGAGGTCGCCTAAAAGGGCCTGACTTGGGTCGTATTCGCCATCCCAGGGAGCCACCCAGGCGAGCAAGTACTGAATGCTCTTGCGGGTGTCCTCGCGCAAAATGGCCATGCCTTTGCCGTCTAA
>DLWR01000185.1:0-7898 GCA_003444795.1 Cryomorphaceae bacterium | reverse complement strand
GCGGGGGGCACGACGGCGCTTTGGCTGCTTTTAATTCGGCTCGCTAAAACGCGGGAGTCGTGCTCGTCAAACTTGGCCATGACATCTTGCAAAGAGGCCCGAACGCGCTGCTCCAGCTCGTCCACACTTGGCGCAATAATGGCAATGACTAGTTGGGGAGAGGCCCAAAGGTCACGAATCACCAGGGTGGCGCTAGAGTCCGGAATGACGGCCAGCGTGAGGATGCTCTTGGAACGCTTGGTCAAGTTGGTGACCGCTTTTTGATCAATGCGTGAAAGGTCAAAGTGTGACTCTGCTTGGGGGAGCCCCGCCATGGGTTCTGCCAATGCCTCAATTAATGTGAGGCCCAAGCCGCCCTCCCATAGGTCGCGGTCGCAGAAAAGCGTGAGTTCGTTGTGAGTTCCGTTGCTGCTGGGGAGGTTGTTGCTCCGCTGCTGTGCACGGGCTTCAGGGCTGTCCGCATCGGTCTGGCAGGCGGTAAATGCCAGAAGCAGGCCAAGGGAAAGCGTCTTCCAGGTCATCCTTTGACTTTTAATTTTTGGCCAATTCGAATGGTCGTTCCGCGTATGCCATTCCAACGTTGAATGTCGGATACGCGCACACCATACTTTTTCGCAATGGCCCCCAGGGTATCGCCCGAACGAACCGTGTGGTACTTGGTGCTGCTCGATGAGCTGCTCGCCACTTGAGTCGGGGGTGGCAGTGGTGCTTTGGCCAATCGATGGGCGGTTGTCGCGTACAAGGTGTCGCTAAATGCTACATAAGCGGGCATGGCCGCTTTGGGAATGACAAAGCTGTAGATCTTGCCGTCCTTGTTGGGTCCGGGAACGTGGTGAAGTTTGTACTGAGGGTTCAGGACCGTGATCAAGGTGCTGTCAATGGAAAGTACCGCAGCAACGTCGTAGAGACCGACGGCTGCCGTGGCATTGATGGTGTCGACGTCGAAGAAAGTAGTCGGGGGAAGCTCCGCTTTGACCCCATGGAGGCCTGCGTAATTCATCGCATAGACCGCTCCAATATAAGCGGGCACATAGTTGCGAGTTTCTTTGGGCAAATAGGGACGGATCTCCCAGTAGGTCGTTCGGCCGCCCGAATAGCGAATCGCCTTAGACACATTTCCAGGGCCAGCATTGTAAGCCGCCAAAGCCAATTCCCAACTTCCAAAGATGTCGTACATCTTCTTCAAGTAGCGGCAGGCGGCGTCCGTGCTTTTGTACGGGTCCATCCGCTCGTCGACGTAGGACGAAATTTCGAGTCCCTGCAATTTCCCAGTTGCATACATAAACTGCCACAGACCTTTTGCTCCGACCGGGCTGGTGGCCGAGGGGTTCATGGCGCTTTCGATGATGGGCAAATACTTGAGCTCCATGGGCATGTTGTAGCGGTCCAGGGCGGCTTCAAAAATGGGGAAGTAGTAGGACGAGCGGCCAATCACTCGGCCCAAAAATTCTTTGCGGCGTCCCAAGTAGAACTGAATGGAATTCTTCACATCCGGGGTGAAGCGCAAATCCATAGGAGAGCGCTGATCCAAAGTGGCCAAGCGCTGTGCAATTACGGCATCGGACACTCCCAGAATGTCAGCGGCATTGGTGTCCACACCCTTGATGGCGTGGTGGACAAAGGTTTGTTCGGCGCGCGAGGTCAGCCAAGTCGCATAGGCAGAATCCGCGCGGCTGGCCAAGGGAAATTTAGGCACGACACTATCCATCACCGCAGCTTGAAGAACCGGTGCGTTTGCTATTACAAACAAAAGAAGGAAGCGTCGCATCATCATAGCTGGTCTAGAACGCGGGCCGCTTGGAAGAGTTTGGGCTCATCAAAGGGACCGGTCATGATTTGCATACCAAAAGGTAGGCCATTTGGATGCGGACCAGCGGGAATACTTACAGCGGGAATGCCAGCAATGGGTGCCTGCACGGTGAAGATGTCCTCCAAGTACAAGACGGTCGGGTCTGTATACTCCTGACCAAGGGGGAAGGCGGTGTGGGGGGTGGTGGGACCAATGAGTGCATCTACCTCGCTGAGGGCAGAGAGGGTGGCATCTCGTACTACGCGGCGGGCTTTCTGCGCTTTGCCGTAGAAAGCGTCGAAATAACCAGCGCTGAGGACAAAAGTTCCAAGGAGAATACGTCGTTGCACCTCTTTGCCAAAGCCTTCCGAACGCGAAAGTTTGTAGAGGGACTCCAAGTCTTCAAAATGCTCACTGCGATGCCCAATGAGGATGCCATCGTAACGCGCCAAGTTGGAACTAGCTTCCGCGGTGGTCAAAATGTAATAAATAGCTACCAAGGCATCCAAATAGGGGAAATCCAAGGCTTTGACCGTATGTCCGGCTGCTTGCAATTTTGCCACGGCCTCATCAAAGTGGGCACGAATGGCGGGATCAAGGGCCTCATTCTCGATGACCTCCCGGTAATAGCCAAAAGACATGGGCCGGTCAGCGGGAGCGGGGGCCATTTGAGGAACCTCTCGGTCTGAACACGTGGTATCGTAATCGTCGCCGCCCGAAATCACCTCTGTAATCAAGGCCAGATCATCCAAACATTTGGCAAAAGGACCAACTTGGTCAAATGAGGAGGCATAGGCAATGACGCCATGGCGAGAAACGCGCCCGTAAGTGGGTTTGACGCCATAAATGCCGGTAAATGCGGCGGGTTGACGAATGGACCCCCCGGTATCTGAACCCAGGGAAGCGTGGCAAATGTCCGCCGCCACGGCTGCCGCGGAGCCTCCAGAGGAGCCCCCTGGGGTTAATGCGGGTTCGACTGGATTTTTAACGGGACCGTATGCCGAGGTCTCATTGGAAGAACCCATAGCGAATTCGTCACAGCCCGTTCGGCCCAAAATAATGGCATCCGCGGCCAGCAATTTTTCAACGACCGTGGCCGAGAATTGCGCCTCAAAACCACGAAGCATGTTGGAGCTTGCGCTGACGCCATGACCGGTGTAGCACAAATTGTCCTTTAATGCCATAACTACCCCGGCAAGTGGGCCAGCCTGACCGGATTGGAGTTTCGCATCCACTTCTTGCGCTTTGGCGCGAGCGCTCTCCGGAAAGAGCTCAATAAAAATGTTGAGGTCTGAATTTTCTGCGGCGCGCTGCAAAGCCTCCTCTACCAATTGGATACAGGTGGTTTCCCCAGCGCGTAACGCCGAGTGCAGATGTGCAATACTTGGATAGGTCACTCCTTGTCCTTAGGCTTCTCGTCCTCGTCTTCTTTCATGGCCTTCTTGAACTCTTTGACGCCTCCGCCCAAGCCTTTCATCAACTCGGGAATTTTGCGACCGCCAAACAGCAAGAGGACCAAAGCCACGATCAGAACAATCTGCCAAGGGCCAACCATGCCCAGAAAAATGCTTGATACCATTATGATGTCGTTAGTGGGGGTAAAAGTACAAAGCCCCGAACCGCTATTTCAGTTTTTCCGCCAACTCGCGGATGACTTTTTTCGGGGCTTTGCCTTCATACAAGATTTTATAGACGGCCGAGGCAATGGGCATACGCACTTCGCGGGATTTTTTCACGTGTAGAATCAGCTTGGATGCATAGTACCCCTCGGCGACCATGCTCATTTCCAACATAGCGCTCCGAACCGTGTAGCCTTTTCCGATGAGGTTCCCTAGCGTTCGGTTGCGCGAAAAAGGCGAATACATCGTCACAAATAGGTCGCCGGAATAAGCTGTTTTGGAAATGTCCCGTTTCATGGGCTGAACGGCCTTGATAAAGCGCTTCATTTCCACCAAGGCATTGCTCACGAGGACCGCCTGGAAATTGTCCCCATAGCCCAAACCGTGACAGATGCCCGCTGCAATCGCATAGATGTTCTTTAACACAGAGGAGTACTCCGTGCCGTAGATGTCATCTGTACAATTGGTTTGAATGGCCGGGCCACTGAGCTTCTTGGAAAGGACTTTAGCCAATTCGTCGCTTTGAGAAGCGATGGTCAGGTAAGAGAGGCGCTCCAGGGCCACTTCCTCCGCATGACAAGGTCCCAAAATGGCCCCAAACTGGCTGTAGTCTAGTCCAAAGCTGTCGTGCAGAAATTCCCCCACGATTTGGTGGGTTTGTGGTACGATGCCCTTTACGGCGGAAAAGACCATTTTGGTAGGCAAAATCTCCCGCAGAGGCTCAATCGCTTCAGCTAAAAAAGCAGAAGGGACCGCTAGCACTAAGATGTCGGAATCTTCCGCAACAGAAACAATATCGCTGTCCATGTCGAGCTTCTCAACATCCAACTCCACCTCGGAGAGGTACTTGGGGTTGTGGTGGTGAATTTGGATGTGCATGATGTCCTCATCATGGCGCACCCACCACCCGACGCGGTCGTTGTTCTGCGAAAGAATTTTCACCAAAGCCGTAGCCCAAGAGCCACTACCAATTACAGCGATTGACGGATTTTTCCCCATGACGGTTTATTGGACGCGCGCGTTTTTGGCGGCGATGTCGACAAAGGTCATGCGTGGATACGCTTCGGCGCGGCGAATAATTTCTAAAGCTGCTTCGGTCACTTTCACCAAGCCGTCCATGTCGATTTTATCCAAATCATCGGTTGGGCCATGGTAGTCCTCGTGTAACCCCGTGTGAAGCATAATGGCTGGAATACCCGCGCGCACAAAAGAGGCGTGATCGCTTCGTGGAAAGAGCGCAGGAATTTCTTCAATGCCAAATTGGTCACAAGGCATACCGCGCAAAATGCTATTCCACTCCGTGGCGCTTTCCGTGGCGTAAATCATCAAGCTGTCTGCACGGTTCAAACGGCCGACCATGTCAATGTTCAGCATGTAGGCAAAATCGTGCACAGGCACCGGGCAGTTTTCCACGAAGTATTTGGATCCCAAGAGTCCATCCTCTTCGGCCGAGAAGGCAACAAACAGGACGTTGCGGCCCTGGACTTCAGGGTGCTGCTTGATCTGGCGCACCAATTCCAATAAGACCGCAGTGCCGCTGGCATTGTCATCGGCCCCATTGTGTACTTGACCCTCTGCATTGGGATCGTCAGACCCCCATTTGCCAAGTCCAACGTGGTCGTAATGGGCGCCAATTACCATGGTGGTAGGCATACCGTTGTCGAGGAACCCCGCCACGTTGTAAGCCTCGGCTCCGCGCTCTTGGATGGCCATGGAGAATCCTAGGTCTTTTTGGGCGCGTCGAAGTTTTCGCACCCATTTTTTGCCGCTGACCAAGGCCACGGGGATGCCCAAATCGCGCTGACGGCGAATCATCATTTGGGTGATGCCTTTTTTGTTTTTCCGGTCGAGCAAAATGATGGCCTTAGCTCCGGCTTTCTGGGCGTTCTCCATGCGGGTGGAAAGACCCGTATAGTAGCCCGCGTACTTCTTTTTGTCCTTGGCGGTTAACTCCCAGTCCATGGTCACAATTTGGCCCATCAAATCTTGGCCCGAAAAGTGAACGCCTTCAATGCCCGCGTTTACATACACGGAACTGCCTTCAAAGGCGCCCGTCTTGCTGTACGGCAATAGGACAAAAGCAGGCGCGGGCGCCTTGCCGTCATTGACGTAAAGGGTGTCGCTCTTTACGCGGATCCAGTTCCCATGCTTGGGCAAATGGGCAGGACGCGGGGCGGCAAATTGTTGGGTGAATCCGCCCGGGAAAAAGGGGCGAAGGCCGGCATCTTGGAAATTGCGAATGAGATAGGCGATGGCTTCATTGGCGCCCTCGGTTCCGGGCAATCGGCCCTCCAGGTCGTCCGAAGCCAAAAACTCCATGTCGCGCTTCAAGTTTTCACGGGCTTCACCGCTGAGGCTATTGCATTTAAAAACTTGGGCGGATAGGCCTGAAAAAGCAATTAAAAAGACAAAAATTAAGCTGCGTTTCATGCGCATAGGGTTTATCGGTTTTGGCCCCAGTTGCTTGGATCTCGGGAACTCCAATACAATAGGACTACGCCTACAGTGACGCAGGCATCGGCCAAGTTAAAGATGGGCCGGAAAAAGATGAAATAATCTCCCCCCCAGAAGGGCACCCATTCGGGCAGTATGCCTTCCCAAAGGGGAAAGTAGAGCATGTCCACGACATTGCCGAGTAGAGGCGGAGCATACCCGGTACCCCATTGAGCAACTCCGCTATATATCAGCCAATCACTGTATTCCGCAGAATAGGTAAGGCCCCGATCAAAAAGCAATCCATAAAACAGGCTGTCCACCACGTTGCCCAGTGCGCCTGCGAGAACCACGCCGAATGCGGTCAAAACAAAGAGAGTGGCGCCACCCTTAGCAAGGTGGTTCATGTACCAAAGGATGCCGCCAATGGCTAAAATGCGAAAACTGCTAAGCGCATATTTGCCCCCCTCACCGCCCCATTCCATGCCAAAGGCCATGCCGGGATTTTCTGTAAAATGGATCTGAAACCAAGAGGTAATATCCACACTCTCGCCCAGGGTGAAGGTGGTTTTGATCCAGATTTTGAAAACTTGATCGAGAAAAACTAAAAGAGCTGCGAAAAGCAGGGGTTTTTTCAGAGATGTACTCACCGTTGCTTGGTCTTGGCCTCCATGCTCATAGTTGCGTGGGGCACCAACTTAAGACGTTCTTTTTCAATGCGTTTACCTGTCACCTTGCACATTCCGTACGTCTTGTTTTCAATGCGAATGATGGCGGCACGCAAGTCACGTAAAAACTTCTCTTGGCGGGCAGCTAGTTGGGCATTGGCCTCTTTGCTCATGGTTTCCGAACCCTCTTCAAAACTCTTAAAGATGGGGGAAGTGTCCTCCGTGCCATTGTCCATATTATTCGTGAATTGCTCACGCAAGATGCGCAGATCCTCCTCTGCTTTTTCAATTTTGCTTAGGATCAATACGCGGAATTCTGCCAATTCTGCGTCGCTGTATCGGTCGTTGGTATTTTCCATGATTCCAAGGATAAGGAGCCGAATATACGCAATCGAATGTTTTACAACCGGTAATTGTTCGTTACTTCTTAGGCCTTCCTAATGCCAAAAGTCACAGGATGTCCCTCCAAGTCCGTTTCCAGCACAAAAGTGCCTGTTTCCGGTGCAGCATACGTGACGTGATCCGCTAAGACTTCCGCCTGTACGTAGGCCTCATGGGCGGTCACAGCAGACACGGCTTCCCCGGAGCCACTGAGCCATACCACAATGCGGTCGGTGATGTCCAATCCGCTGTCTTTCCGCAGTCCTTGAATACGGTTAACCGCTTCGCGAGCAAGGCCTTCTTGCAGGAGGGCAGGGCTTAAAGTTAGGTCCACGGCTAGCGTTGTGCCGCGCTCAGAGGCTACGGCCATTCCGGGGATGTCATCCGTTTGTACGTCTACATCTTCGGTGCTGAGATCAAATACGCCTGCTCCCAGGGCCAACGCATAGGTTCCAGTCTGCTCCAATTCAGCTATGGCCTCAGGGCTCAACTGACTGATGGCCGCGGCGACATCCTTCATTTGGGGGCCTGCTTTGGGTCCGAGCACTTTAAAGTTGGCCTTGGCGCGCTTCACAAAAACGCCCGAAGAATCGTCCACCATTTCGAGCGACTTCGCATTGACTTCTGCAAGCACGAGGGCCTCTGCGGCTTGTACATCCTCGCGTTGGGTGGCGTTCAGAACGGGCACTAAAATGCGCGAAAGCGGCTGACGCACGCGAATTTTTTCCTTCTTGCGAACACTCAAGACCAAGGAGCTGAGGCGTTGGGCTAAAGCCATTCGGCGCTCCAATGTGCTGTCAATTGCCCCGGGATCAGAAACGGGGAAAGCAGAAACGTGCACAGACAGGGCCTCAGGGCGCAAGTCACGGTAGAGTTGCTCGGCATAGAAAGGAGCCACGGGAGCCATAAGGCGTGCAACCGTATCCAAACAGGTATACAAGGTTTGGTACGCGGCCAATTTATCGGGCCCAATTCCCCCTTTCCAAACACGGCGGCGGCACGACGCCA
>DLWR01000050.1 GCA_003444795.1 Cryomorphaceae bacterium | reverse complement strand
CATTTCCATGAAGGTTCTGGGCTTTGGATTGCCACCGGAGGAAGTGTGGCCATGCAAGGCGCCAGCTACGAGGATCCCATCGTGCTGGAAGGAGACCGCCTGGAACCCTTTTACGATGACATTGCGGGCCAATGGGGCGGCTTGCTGGGAGGCATTTTTGTGCAGCGCGGCGCATCCTTGAGCATGAGCCACACACTGATGAAGAATGGCACGATGGGCATTCGCTGCGATTCCGTACCCGAGGGCATGCCTGCCAATGTGCTCTTGCAGAATTCCCTTTTCATGGATTTTAGTCGTGCGACGATTTACAGTGGCTTTGGCCATGTCCGAATGCAAAACCTCGTCGTGGCCAATGCCGGCCTATATGGACTTTATGCACTGGGCGGCCGTGTTCATGCGGACCACTGCACCTTCTACAACCAGTTTCCGGCGGCCCGAAGCACGCCCACGGTAGGCTTGTTTAACCGCTACGACGATGGGACAGGGACCTACCGCTACCGCGCTTTGAATGAGGCGTATTTCGGGAACTGCATTATTTCGGGCGGTCAGGAATCGGAGTTGGGTTTTGGGTTGGGCGCTTCGGCCACGGCAAATTTTTTCTTGGAAGGTTGCTTGTTGAAGCTCAAACTGAACCCTGTGCCGGCGACCTACAATGTGAACGATCCCCTTCAGTTCGCGAACTGCGTCTTTAATTCGGATCCCCAGTTTGTGCTGCCTGCCTCGCGCAACTATGCCTTGGATTCGACCTCTACGGCCCAAGGAATTGGAGTTTCGGGACCACTCAGTCGGGTACCGTTGGATGCGCTCGGCACCAGTCGCCCGAGCAACCCCGATGCGGGTGCTTTAGAACGGCTATAGGGTAAAGGGGGAAAGCCTAAAAGGGTGAAAGCGTGGGTGCCCCTCAAGCGTTCTCCATCAAGAACGTATAGGTGTCCAAGCCGTCGGAAAAGTCCCAAAGTTCTGGGGCCTGAGATTGACCGAAGGATATCGTTTGGCCCGCGCCCATGCGGACCTGAATATTCGCATACTCTTCCTGCAAACGAGCTTCCACCTCGGCTATATCTGTATACCACGTATAGTGAATCACCCCAACGGGTGGCTTTAGCGCAGGATGCTCCCGAAGGAGCACAAAGTTGTTTTCTAAAAAGGGCTCCTTGTTCAGCATGAAAAGGGCGCGGTGGTAATCGTAATTGCTGCCATACTTCGCGTGCTGGGCCAAATGCCCCCAGGGCAACCAAGAGGCAAACAGCCGCTGAACGTCAAAGTCCTGCGGGAGAAAAAGGTGCGTAATGCTGCGACAACCGCGGCCGAAATACTGGAAGATATCTGCCGCCAAACCATCTAGTTCTTGGTCGCTCTCCGCGCCTTGCAACACGGCTACCGAAGTACGCGAACCGCGCAGAACATGGGGCACTTCCGAAAAATAATGGGCAAAATACCGCAGCGTGTTGTTGCTCCCAGTGGCCAAAAGAGCATCTATGCTGGTAAGCCGCTCCACGGGCTGGATGGAGGCTTGGGTATCCATTGCCCTCAAACGCTCGATCACCGCAGGCAAAAGGACGGCATCGTCGCTGGAGGCTTTGTAAATCACGTTCCATCCCGCCAAGTAGCTCATCAAAATGTCGTGTAAACCCACCAAAGGGAGGTTCCCGGCACATAGGACACCGACGGTTTTCGAGGAGGCATTTGCCGGACTGCCATAGCGCGCAGCCCAGTGCGCGAGTGCCTCAGGGCGAAGGGCATGGGCCCAGGATTCGAGCGATTTTTTGGAGAATTCTGGGGTGAACCAGGGGTTTTTGGCCGCGGTGCGCGCCAAAAGGTCCTCTTGAAGGGTCAAGGTGCGGAGTTCGGCGGCGAGATTTTCAAGCGTTTGCAAACGGCTATCCATGAGGGGGGCTGTATCTTTGTGCAAAAGTACAAACGCACTCATGGCCATCCGGATTACTGACGAATGCATCAACTGCGGGGCTTGCGAGCCCGAATGCCCCAACAATGCCATCTACGAAGGCGGCATGGAATGGCGTTTTGCCGACGGAACTGCCTTGGAAGGAAACCTAGTGTCTACCTCTGGCATGGAAACGGAAGCAGGTAAAGCGCAAGAGCCTGTTAGTTTTGACTTCTATTACATTGTCACCGACAAGTGTACGGAATGTCAAGGCTTTCATGCGGAGCCACAGGGTGCAGAGGTTTGCCCCGTGGACTGCTGTGTTCCCGATGAGGACCACGTAGAATCGGAAGAGGCGCTCCTCCAGAAAAAAGCTTTCTTACACGCCGAATAAGCGTATGCCTAAAGCCCTCGCAGTTGCATTCTTACTCTCAGCTTGCACTGTAGCGACTGCGCGGGGCTTTTTTTCTCCTGTTTCAGAACCCGATAGCACCTGGTGGCATGCCGCTGGCGTAGCGGGGGGATTTCAGCGCGATTCTACCGAGCTTGGCCGTCTGCACTTCGGAAGGGTACTGGATTCCATGCTATACGGCGCTTTGAACGACGTTGAAGATCCATTAGCGGCATTCTCCCAAAAAGTCCCCACGGGTGTCCTTCGCACGGTTTCAACCGATGCTAAAATGGTCGTGTACACCTTTGCCGTTCCTCTGGATCAAGGCGGTTACCACTACCACGGCCTGGTGCACGCGCGCTTGGGAAAAAAAACAACCCTGACCGCCCTAAAGGACTCGGCTCCGCTCGATCCATTTTCTGCGGGATCCAACGACACTTGGTCCGGCGGACTCGTCTACCAAGTCCTCGCCTATCCCTATCGCCGCACGACCCGATACCTGGGACTACAGTT
>DLWR01000010.1 GCA_003444795.1 Cryomorphaceae bacterium | reverse complement strand
GAGAGGCTTTTCAGCAGGTTTCCGCCCGACGATGGGCTGCAGGGGAAGACCTTCCTTATGCCGGCTGCCGAGCGGTATTCCTGGCCCTCCCGGATGACTACCTCGGAGAGGTGGCGCGTGCATTAGCTATCCATGAAGTAGCATATCCCGTTTTTCATTGCAGTGGTGCTACACCCCTCTCGGCATTAGCCCCATTGCCAGAGTGCGGTGTCTGGTATCCTATGCAAAGCTTTAGAACCTCAGAGGTGCCTTGGGGAGATTTCCGCATTTTTTGGGAAAATGAGTCCTTGACACAGACGCTGGAAGATTGGCACAAGGCATTAGGACTGACTTCCCCTGGCGAATGGGCCAGCTCTTCACAGCGTGGGGCGTATCATTTGGGAGCCGTTTGGGCCAATAATTTCCCCAATCATCTTGTCGCACTCTTCCAAGCTTACCAGACCCGGACGGGAGTTAAAGGCCTGGAATCCATATTCGAAGAGACTGTAGTGGCGGCCTTACGTGGGGACGCGAAAGCCCTTCAAACAGGACCAGCCCTGCGCGGAGACCAGGTCACCTTGGATCGCCACGTGCAAGAACTTCCGGAAGAATTCAGAGACCTCTATCTTGCACTCAGCGAGAGCATTCAGCGCTTTCATGCGTCCAAGTCATGAATTACAAGACCAAACTCCACGGAATTAGCACCTTCGTTTTTGATGTTGATGGCGTCTTCACCAATGGACATATCCTCATCTTGCCCGGTCAAGAACCGATCCGAACCTTTCACTCTAAAGACGGCTATGCGCTGCAAGTCGCGCTAAGACAAGGCTACCGCATCGCCATCATCACCGGGGGTAAATCCGAGGCAGTCAAGGAGCGCTTTGTGTCGGCAGGGATTACGGACGTTTGGCTTGGAGCGCGGCACAAGGAGGAAGCACTCGAAGAGCTCATGCTGTCCTACGAACTAAAGCCGGAAGAGATTGCCTACATGGGAGATGACTTGCCCGATTACGAGGTACTCACTCGGGTGGGTTTGGCGACCTGCCCCCACGATGCTGCCCCTGAAATCCGGAGCATCTGCGACTACATTTCGCCCATCAACGGAGGGGAGGGCTGCGTGCGGGATCTCATTGAACAAACCCTCAAAGTACACGGCAAATGGAACCTGCCTTCGAATCGGAATTGGTAGGACTCGCCTGCCCCATCCAACTGAATGGTCAGCTGGTACTCGGAAGCGGTTCCCCCCGTCGAAAGGAACTCCTGAGCCTCTTTGGCTTGCCCTTTGAGGTTCGGACTGCCGATACGGCTGAAATCGCCCCAGCGGGTCTCACCGATGAAGAAACNGTGGGCTTCGTCGCTAAAGAAAAAGCAGAAGCGCTCGTCCCAACCTTGCAACCCGGAGAAATCCTTCTGACGGCGGACACCGAAGTATGGATGGACGGCGAACGCTTTGGAAAGCCACGCGACCTCGCCCATGCCCTATCGATGCTCCAGCGCCTCCGCGGCCGAACGCACAAGGTCATCACCGTTGTTTGGGCCACGGACGGCCAGCGCTGGGAAACAAGCGCCAACACCACGCTCGTCACCATGGCCGATTTGCCCGATACCTGGTTGCAGTGGTATGTGGATACCTGCCAGCCGTTGGACAAAGCAGGCGGCTACGGCGCCCAAGAATGGATCGGCCACGTGGCCATCACCAAAATGGAAGGCGACTTTGACAATGTCAAGGGACTTTCCTTGGTTTCCGTTCTTCGAGTGCTGCGTCCTTGGCTGCGTTAAGGCCTTTAAACGGTGCGTTTTGATGCGGACCTTGTCGTCCATGAACGCTAAGAAACCCAGCCTCCTCCTCTCCTTTCTCCCTGTCATCTTCCTCGTTATCGCATTGGCGGTGAATGTTCGGATTTTTGGTGACAGTAGCCTAGACGGGAGCAACCAGCTCATTTTATTGGCTGCAGCAGGCGTAACCGCCGTTCTAGCAACCCTCACCGGCGTGAAGGCACAAACCCTATGGGACGGCATTCAAAACAACATTCAAGACAGCTCCAAGGCCATCCTGATTTTACTCATGGTCGGCGCCCTGGCAGGAAGCTGGCTAATTTCGGGCATCATTCCCACCTTGATCGTCTATGGACTGGACCTCTTGTCCCCGAGCATCTTCCTTCCCGCCACTGTGGTCGTATGCGCCATCGTGAGTTTGGCAACAGGATCTTCCTGGGCGACCACCGCTACCGTGGGAATCGCGTTGATGGGGGTCGGTCAAAGCATGGGCTTTTCCGCTGCCATGGTGGCGGGTGCTGTTATTTCAGGAGCCTACTTTGGGGATAAAATGTCGCCCTTTTCAGATACGACCAATTTGTCTCCTGCGATGGCCGGTACGGATTTGATGACCCATATTCGGTATATGGCATTGACAAGCGGACCCGCGATTGTGCTCACGCTGATTGCCTTCACCTTTCTGGGAATGAATGGGAGCGGAGGCAGCTTGGGCGACCTTGACTTGCTTACCCAAGAGCTGAGTACGCGCATCACCATCAGCCCCTGGCTCATGCTCATTCCTGCGCTCAGCATTGGTCTCATAGTCTACAAAGTGGACGCTATTGTCGCTATGGGCATTGGCACGCTAGCCGGACTCGTCGCCGCGTATATTTTTCAATACGACCTCCTGATGGATTTAACGCTGGATCGTTTGGGGGTAGATGCCTTTAATTGGACGCATATTTACCAGCAACTCTTCATCAGCACCTATGGCGACACGCATATTGCCATGAGCAATCCGCTGTTGAATGATTTGATGGAATCGGGGGGTATGTCCGGGATGTTGGGCACTATTTGGCTAATTATCTGTGCGATGACCTTTGGCGGAACGCTGGCAGCCTCGGGCTTCTTGGAAGTCATTACCGAACTCTTTTTGCGCATGGCACATGGAACGGCAGGTTTGATCATCGCTACGTTGGTCACCTGCGGCTTCTTTAATGCGACTGCCGCAGACCAGTACTTGGCCATCGTGGTACCGGGCCGAATGTTCCGAAAGGCCTACGAAGACCGCGGCCTTGCCCCCGAAAACCTCTCCCGAGCCCTTGAGGACAGCGGGACCGTTACCTCGGTCTTAGTGCCGTGGAACACCTGCGGTGCCTATCAATACGCTACGTTGCAGGTCAGTGCCGCCGATTATGCGATCTACGCCTTCTTCAATTGGCTGAGCCCCATCATCAACGCCACCTGGGCATTGATCGGGTTTCGGATCCGGAAAGCCTAAGCGTCCAGGCGAATAAGGGAGGGGCCTGTAGGTACCCTCACCACCAGCCTTTGCGCTTCATCCAAACGAGCATGCTGACCACAATGGCCGCCATTACGCCTAAGACCATGAAGTATCCATTCTGAGTTTCCGTTTCCGGCATATTCTGGAAATTCATGCCGTAGAGGCCCGCGATGAAGGTGATGGGTAGGAAGATGGCGGAGAACACCGTGAGCACACGCATAATTTCATTGGTGCGCTGGCCCACACTAGACAAGTACAAGGCTTCAATCGAATCCAACATGGAGCGCAAGGATTCCATTCGGTCATGCAGCTGCATGGCTTGATCGCGGACGTCGCGGAAGTAGGGCAAATGTTCGGGTTTTATGAAATGAGACGTCTCCATCCCTCCCAACACGTCTTTCATGGGAACTAGGGCGCGGCGCAAGACGGTCAAATCGCGTTTGAGCGCCAAAGCACTTGTGAGCACCGCTTGGTTGGGATTTTCCACCACCGCGACCTCCAGCTGGTCCAAATGGTCCTCCAACGCCGAAATCGCCTCCCCATAGGGCAAGACCACTGCCTCCATCAACCGGTAGAGCAAGTAATCGACAGGGCGGTGCCGAACAATACCTCGGGCTTCATGAACCCTATCCCATACCGCAGTGAAGCGATCTTGCTGCTTCTGCTGGATGGACAGCACATAGTCGTCGGTCAATACAAAAGAAATATGCTCCAATTTGATGCGAGACCCTTTGCGCTTGACAATGCTCTTCACCGATAAAAACAAGGCCTCCTCGTACTCTTCCATGAGTGGGCGCTGCTTCGCGTTTACAGCGTCGAGCATCATGTGTGGGTTAAGGCGAAGAACTCCCTTCCACGCTGCCCATGATTCATCGTCTGGAAAGCCACAGAAATTGACCCAATGCACGGGCCCGGAAGCTCGGGCGGTAAAATCAGCAGGCTGAAAATTCGCACGTAGCGACGCATCCTCGGCGGTAAACTGAATCCACTGCTGGGTCAAAGGCTCTTTCATACCAACAAGGTAGGATGCAATTCGCTACTTTTGCCCCCCATGCCTACACTCAGCATTGTCATTCCTGCCTACAACGAGGGCCCGACGATTCACTTGATTTTGGACAAGGTCCTCCAAGTACAATTGCCCACCGGATGGACCAAAGAGGTCATTATGGTGAACGATTGCTCCAAGGATGACACCGAGCAGGCCATTCAATCCTGGGCCGCTAGTCACCCCGCTCTCCCCATTAGGTCCCATGCTCATGTCGTCAACCAAGGCAAGGGCGCGGCACTCCATACGGGCATCGCAGAGGCAACGGGCGACTATGTTATCAACCAGGATGCGGACCTTGAATACGATCCACAGGAATACAATTTGCTGCTGCAGCCCGTCCTAGCAGGGCAAGCGGATGTTGTTTACGGATCTCGCTTCATGGGAGGCAACCCGCACCGCATCTTGTTCTTCTGGCATTCGCTGGGCAACAAATTCCTCACGTTCCTATCCAACATGTTCACCAATTTGAACCTGACGGATATGGAGACCTGCTACAAGCTCTTCAGGCGGGATATGATTCAGTCTTTGCACTTGACCGAAAAGCGCTTTGGCTTTGAGCCCGAGGTTACCGCAAAAATTTCACGCATCCCCAAGGTGCGCATCTACGAGGTGGGCATTTCCTACTATGGCCGGACCTTTGAAGAAGGAAAGAAAATTGGCTGGAAAGATGGCTTTCGGGCGATCTACTGCATTTTGAAATACGGCGCTTTCCGCGCGCGTTAAACGTTTAACGCGCATTTTGCCTAACGAAAAAGCGCGGCCCCGCGGGGCCGCGCTTCACGTTTCTAGAAGTCTGCGCGGGGCGCTTACTTCACTTCTTCAAATTCTACGTCCGTCACATCGTCCGCACCACCTGCAGAGGCATCGGGACCAGGCTGACCACCATCACCCGCCTCTTGCTGCGCCTTGTACATTTCTTCTGAGGCGTTTTTCCACGCTTCATTGATTTGCTCCATGGCTGCGTCGATCGCGCTGATTTCCTGAGAAGCATGGGCCTTCTTGAGGTTCTCCAAAGACTCCTCAATGGCACCCTTCTTGTCGCCCAGCTTGTCGCCAAACTCACTGAGTTGCTTCTCGGTTTGGAAGATCATTTGGTCCGCCGCGTTGAGCTTGTCTACGCGCTCCTTGGCTGCCTTGTCAGCATCTGCATTCGCTTCTGCCTCCTTCTTCATCTTCTCGATTTCCTCTTGGCTCAAGCCAGAAGAAGCCTCGATGCGGATCTTTTGCTCCTTGCCCGTAGCCTTGTCCTTGGCGCTCACGTTCAAGATACCGTTGGCATCAATGTCAAAGGTGACCTCGATCTGGGGTACGCCACGTGGCGCGGGAGGAATGCCGTCCAAGTGGAAGCGACCAATCGTTTTATTGTCTTTCGCCATGGGGCGCTCACCCTGCAAGATGTGGATTTCCACGCTGGGCTGGTTGTCGCTAGCTGTGGAGAATACTTCCGACTTCTTGGAAGGGATGGTCGTATTGGCCTCGATCAACTTGGTCATCACGCTGCCCATGGTTTCAATACCCAATGACAAGGGCGTCACGTCGAGCAGCAATACATCCTTCACATCGCCTGCAAGAACACCGCCTTGGATAGCTGCACCAATGGCGACCACCTCGTCCGGATTCACACCTTTGTTGGGCTCCTTGCCGAAGAACTTCTTCACGGCATCTTGGATGGCGGGGATACGCGTTGATCCACCAACCAGGATCACATCGTCGATGTCCCCCGTAGAAAGGCCTGCATTCTTCAACGCAGACTTACAGGGAGCGATGGTGCGTTCGATCAAGTCCGCTACGAGGCGCTCAAATTCAGCGCGCGACAAGGACTTTACAATGTGCTTGGGACCGCTTGCCGTCGCCGTGATGTAGGGAAGGTTGATTTCGGTGCTGGAAGAGCTCGACAATTCAATCTTCGCCTTTTCAGCTGCTTCTTTCAAACGCTGGAGTGCCATGGCATCCTTGCGCAAATCTGTGCCTTCTTCTTTTTCAAAGCCGTCAGCCAGCCAGTTGATGATGCGATCGTCAAAATCGTCACCGCCCAAGTGGGTGTCACCGTCGGTAGATTTTACTTCAAATACGCCGTCACCCAACTCTAAGATGGATACGTCGTGCGTACCACCACCACAGTCGAATACGACAATTTTCATATCGCGGTTCTGCTTGTCAATACCGTAGGCCAAGGCGGCAGCCGTTGGCTCGTTAATGATGCGGCGAACGTTGAGGCCCGCGATTTCACCGGCTTCCTTCGTGGCTTGACGCTGAGCGTCGTTGAAGTAAGCAGGCACGGTGATTACCGCCTCGTTGACATCCGTACCCAAGTAATCTTCGGCGGTCTTCTTCATCTTCTGAAGAATCATCGCAGAGAGTTCTTGCGGCGTATACTGACGATCGTCAATCGTTACACGGGGAGTATCGTTGTCTCCTTTTACCACTTCGTAGGGAACGCGGCCTTTCTCCTTCTGAACATTGGAGTAGGATTCGCCCATGAAGCGCTTGATAGAGAAAATGGTCTTTTTGGGATTGGTGATGGCCTGACGCTTGGCGGGATCTCCCACTTTGCGTTCGCCTCCCTCGACAAAACCGATGACCGATGGGGTCGTACGCTTGCCTTCAGCGTTTGGAATGACAACTGCTTCGTTGCCTTCCATGACGGAAACACAGGAGTTCGTGGTTCCTAAGTCAATGCCAATGATTTTACCCATTTTGAATGCTTGAGTTATTCGTGAATTTGCCCCGAATAGGTCAAACCCTGTACCAAAGCCTCAAGCGAGACAAAATGTCAGTTACATGTCAAGGTATCCAGGAAAGTGGCTTTTGCAAAGCGCAAATGGCATGTCAATTTGCCAAAAACCAAACTGTCAAAGGATCGATCTGCCAGTCCTAGGTTGGGACGATCTAGGGAAGCCGCACTCGCAAAAATGCCCGCACCGCCTGTCACGTTGGTGAAAAAGGGAGGGTCTTGAAGAATCGTATTGGAGGGTTGACTCACCGAAATGTACGTCGCCAAGTCATCCGTTCCCGCCGATAAGTGAATGGTAAAACCACGGAAAAAACGGATGTAACCAGGTTTCACGGGGAGCGACTCGGCCAAGAACTGATAGTAGGACTCGTAGGTCAGGGTGGTCTTCGAGGTAGCTCCGCCGTTGAGGGTGCTTCCCAACTGATAGGGCAAATAGTACCGCACTGTATGGCGCGTGGAATCTGATTGTTGATGCTCAGGCATCTCCATGTACAGCATGTCAATATAGCCTTGGTAGCCTCTTGCATTCACTGCTTGGTTCCATTCAATCTCTTGGCCCTTGGTAGCCGTAAGATTCAGACGCTGGATGCCAATAGGCGTCGGTTTCTTCAAGGAAAAGCTCTTCACTAAGGGGGTGATAGCCGTTGCGAAAGCCGCCGAGGTTGAATCCTTTTGCAGCACCAATTTATAGGTCCAATCCAACCGGCTTTCATTGGTGGTGAATCCGGGAATGATGAGGCGATACAAACGGTGACCTTGTGTTGTAAAAAGCCCGGAATCTTTTGGGGTATCGTAGGTGGTCTCTAGATATTTATCCCAAGCCAGCTGCCCGTTCTCTTTGAACGCTTGGATATGTGCCACCAGGTTGGGATAGTATAGGCTGTCTGGGTGTGCGGACCCTCCGTTAGGGCCTTCTTGTCCCAGGTAGGCACGTCCAATGCGCACG
>DLWR01000237.1:5842-13500 GCA_003444795.1 Cryomorphaceae bacterium | reverse complement strand
GGCCGTCTGGGGATATGCCCTTCCGGCCCAGCTATCCTCCAGCCAGCCGCATGCCCCGGGTCAGTTAGCTAGCCATTATGCGCCGGTGCGGGCCATTCGGCTTGTGGATCATGGGGAAATTTGCCCAGCGCCGGGCGCCCCATTTATACGCTTTTACGATGCCCAGCATCCAGCAGAGAGCCTGAGTTCTGATGGAAGTACGGCTTCAGCAGCTACCCGTTTGTTTGGGGTTTTGCGCGCTTTGGATGCAGCGCCTGAAGGGCCGGAGGTATGGGTGGAAAAAGCGCCGGAAGAAGGAATAGGTCGCGCGATTAACGATCGACTCACGCGGGCCGCACACCGCGCCTAAGCTCAAAGTTTTGGCCTAAATACACGCGTCGTACGACCGGATCTGCCGCTAATTCCTCGGCGGTGCCGCTCTTGAGAATTTTGCCCTCGAACATCAGGTACGTTCGGTCCGTGATGGCCAAGGTCTCCTGAACGTTGTGGTCGGTAATCAGCACGCCAATGTTGCGATCCACCAATTTGGCCACGATGGACTGAATGTCCTCCACCGCAATGGGATCCACGCCGGCAAAAGGTTCATCCAGGAGAATAAAGCGAGGGTCTGAAGCCAAGGCGCGGGCAATTTCCGTGCGTCGGCGCTCGCCTCCAGAAAGCAGATCTCCGCGTGTCTTCCGAATCTTGATCAGGCCAAATTCCTCTAGCAAAGCCTCCGTCCGAGCGGCAATTTCCTTTTTAGAATAGCCGCGCCATTCAAACACCGCCGCGATGTTGTCCTCCACGGTCATTTTTCGAAAAACAGAGGCCTCCTGCGCGAGGTAGCCCAAGCCTTTCTGCGCCCGCTTGTACATGGGAAGTCGGGTGATGTCTTCTCCATCAAGGAGTACAGATCCCGCGTCGGGCTTCACCATGCCTACCACGGTGTAGAAAGAGGTCGTTTTTCCGGCGCCATTGGGGCCCAGAAGCCCCACAATTTCCCCTTGGTTCACATGAAAACTCACGTTGTCCACCACTTTCCGGCGGCGGTATTCCTTGGCGATACCTTCTACTTGGAGCTTCATACCTGCTTGGGTTGAACCGCGGCGCTCACAAGAATGCTCGCTTCGTATAGGATGGCCACTGGGATGGTGACTATGATTTGCGAGAAGACGTCTGGCGGGGTGATAATGGCGGCCAAGGCCAAAATTCCAATCCAGGAGTGGCGGCGGTAGGTGCGCATGCCTTGCGGCGTGACGATGCCCACTCGGGACAAGAAGTACACCACGATGGGTAGCTCAAAGAGGACCCCGCAGGCCACGACGATGCTCGCTACGGTCGATAAATAGGAACCCATCTCAATCAAGTTGGTGATTTCCTCTGAAACGATGTAGTTCGCCAAAAATTGTATGCTCAAGGGCGTAATCACGTAGTATCCAAAGAGCGCTCCCGAGAAGAAAAGCATGGAGGATATGCCAATAAAAGCCACAGATTTACGGCGTTCTCCGTCCGTTAAGCCGGGGGCAATGAAGAGCCAGAGTTCGCGCAGTACAAAGGGAAAGGCGATGACTAAGCCTGCCATGAGCGACAATCCGATGTGGAGGGAAAACTGTCCGGCCATTTTGCTGTTCAGTAGGTCCATCTTTATTTCCTTTAGGCAAAGTGAGTCATTGCCTATCCACTTCCCTAGGTCGCAAAACCATTGGTAGGTGATAAAATCGGTGGACTTGGGAGCCAACAGAATGTCGTCAAAGAGCACATCCCGGAACGCAAACGCGAGACCTGCCGCAATGAGGACGGCCAAACTGGCGCGCATAAGATGTTTGCGCAACGCACCAAGGTGCTCCAGAAAGGTCATAGAATCTGCCGTAGACATGTTGGGCAAAAGTACTATTTAGCGTAACTTCAAGAACCCATTTACGATTACAATTCACGTGCTATCTCCCGCCACGAGCAAGGAACTTCTCAAATCTTTCTTTGGATTCAATGATTTCAAGGGCAATCAGGCTGATGCCGTTGCGTCCATCTTAGGGGGCCGCGAAACCTTTGTGATGATGCCTACGGGAGGAGGCAAGTCTTTGTGCTACCAGCTTCCCGCTCTGCAAATGGAAGGATTGGCTATCGTAGTGTCCCCCCTTATTGCCTTGATGAAGAACCAGGTGGATGCAATTCGGAGCTTCGCGGCCAAGGACAGCATTGCCCATGTTTGGAATTCTTCTTTGACCAAACGCGAGATGGTTCAGGTTCGCCAGGATCTGAGTTCTGGGGCCACTAAATTGCTCTACATGGCGCCAGAATCGCTAAACAAGGAAGACAACATAGCCTTTCTGCGCGAGCTTCCCATAAGCTTCTACGCTATAGATGAGGCGCATTGCATTTCCGAATGGGGCCATGATTTTCGACCCGAATACCGGCATCTGCGCCAAGCTATTATAGCTATCCAACGTCGACCCGTTCTAGCATTGACGGCCACAGCCACGCCCAAAGTGATGTCGGACATCCTGAAGAATTTGGACATGACGGAGCCCGCCATTTTTACCAGTTCCTTTAACCGCCCCAATTTGTTCTATTCGGTCCAGCCCAAGAACAATGTGGAGAAGGACATTATTCGATTGCTGCGGGAGCACGAAGGAAAATCCGCCATCATCTATTGCTTGAGTCGTCAGAAGGTGGAAGAGATCGCCCAAGTTTTACAGCTCAATGGCATTTCTTCCTTACCCTACCACGCAGGATTGGACAGTGTCACCCGGGCTCGGCACCAGGATGCCTTCCTCCAAGAGGACGTGACGGTCATCGTCGCGACGATTGCCTTTGGAATGGGTATTGACAAGCCTGATGTTCGACTCGTCATCCACCACGACATCCCCAAATCCTTGGAAAGCTACTACCAAGAAACAGGCCGGGCTGGGCGCGACGGCGGAGAGGGCATCTGTGTCACCTACTACAGTGAAAAAGACATTGAAAAGCTGGACAAGTTTTTAGCACGTAAACCGGTCGCAGAACAAGAAATTGGCCGTCAACTCCTTCAAGAAGCCCGGGGTTATGCGCTCACAGCCACCTGTCGGCGCCATTACCTCCTCCATTATTTTGGCGAGGAATACCTCGAGAAATCCTGCCAAGCCTGCGACAACTGCCAAGGATCGCCCAGTGACTACGATGCAACGGCGCACGCCCGTCTTGTCTTGGAGACCGTTTGGGCAGGCAAGGACAATTTCCGCACCCAGCAGGTGGTGAATACCCTAATTGCGAATGAAACAGCCATTCTGAAAACCTTCGGCGCCAGAGACCTAGACCAATGGGGAAAGGGCAAGGATAAGTCGGAAGGGTTCTGGATGGATTTGGTTCGCCAGCTCATCCTTCAAGGTTGGCTTCAGAAAGACATCGAGCGCTACGGCATTCTGAAAGTGACGGAAAAAAGCGAGTCGGCCTATGCCCAGAAGGCGCCCTTCTATGCCCGCGCCTACCGGGAAATGGTGGACGATACCCTAGAATTGGGAGCTGCCAAGCGAGGTGCTGCGCTAGACCCTGAGCTCTTCTCTATCCTCAAGGCCCTGAACAAGCAGTTGGCCAAGCAGCGCGGCATACCACCCTATGCCCTCTTTTCCGAGCCAGCCTTGCAAGAGATGGCCACCTCCTACCCCATCACGGAGGATGAACTCAAAGTCATTCCCGGCGTAGGCGAAGCGAAGGCCAAACGCTTTGGTGCCGCCATGACCAAGGCCATTGCCCAGCATGTGGAAGACCATAACATTGAAAGGCCGGATGATTTCACGATTCGTTCGGCAGGGCAAAAAGGCTCGCTGAAGGTGTATGTCATTCAATCCATGGACCGCCGGCTCTCCCTAGAGGAAATTGCCAAAGCCAAAAGTTTAAGCGAAGAAGAGCTCCTTCGCGAGATGGAGCTTATTGTTCAAAGTGGAACCCGGATCAATTTGGACTACATCTTGGAAGAGCAGCTGGACGAAGATTCCATTGAAGAAATCATGGACTACTTCAGCGAAGAATCCGAAACGGGGGACATCCCCGAGGCCTTTAAAGACTTTGACGGCGCATACTCCGAGGAGGAGCTTCGTCTGGTACGTCTCAAGTTCCTCTGCGGCGTGGTTTAAGTCGATATAGGGACTTCTGCTTTAATTCTGAATCACATACACAACCTCCTGAGGCCAAGTAGATGGCTTAAGTACGCAGAGTGCGTGGGAATAGGCGAGAATTTCTTGAAGTTTTTGAGGGGACAACCTAGGGGTTGATGTAGGTTCAGGGGTACATTTTGGCATAGGCAATGGGTGCGATTTATATGCCTAACGCCAAAAGCCGCCGCAGCGTATATCCCTAGTCGATTTCTACCCCTAAAATTTTGCGCAAGTTGTTCAACGCATAGCGGTAGCGGCCCAAAGCTGTATTTATTCCGACGGCCGTCTCCTCCGCAATTTCCTTAAAACTCAGCCCGGCATAGATGCGCAGAAAGACCACCTCACGTTGCTCTTCGCCGAGCTGCTCCATGGCGGTCTTCACATCGGAATGCCACTGGGTTTGGAGCGCCAACTCTTCGGCATTGAGCCCTTCTTCCGTGACGCCCAGCACGGAATCGCCGCAGCGCTCCATGGATAGCTCCGGATTTCGCTTTTGGCGGCGAAAATGATCAATCACCATGTTGCCTGCCATTCGGTGGATGTAAGCCGCAAACTTTCCCTTTTCTTGGTAGTCCTTCGCTTTAACAACCCGAATGAACTTCATCCAAACTTCTTGGTGGATATCCTGTGTCAGATCCTCATCCAAGACCTTGGCATAAATTTTTCGCAATAAGCTGTCGGAATGACGGAGAATCAAGCACTCAAGCGCGTGCTCTTGACCTTTGACGTACTTCGATACCAATTCGGCATCGCTGCAACCTACGATAGACATAAACCCAGATGTTTAGAAATAGCGTAGGATTTTGCTCGATAGGCCGGTCTTTTTTAGAATTATTCACGAATCTAGCATTTTTCCCCCAACTACAAAGGGTATTTTTGCGTTTTCCCAGCTATGGCTTCTACCGAATTGCGCATTGAAGGCGCCCGCGTCAACAACCTGAAGAACCTCAGTGTGGCCTTTCCACATGGCCATTTGGTCGTCATTACAGGCGTGAGCGGCAGTGGAAAATCCTCCCTCGCCTTCGATACGCTTTATGCAGAAGGTCAACGACGCTATGTGGAATCCCTATCCTCCTACGCACGCCAGTTTTTGGGCAAACTTGACAAGCCAGAGGTGGACGACATCAAAGGCCTGGCCCCAGCCATAGCCATTCAGCAGAAAGTCATTTCACGCAACCCTCGTTCCACGGTGGGCACTGTCACGGAAATCCACGACTATTTGAAGGTCCTCTTTGCCCGCGTGGGGAAGACGTATTCGCCCAATACCGGCCTCGAAGTGAAACGCCACCAAGTGCGCGATGTCCTTGACACCCTCTCCAAGCGAACCGAAGATGAGCGCTTCCTCGTCCTGGCCCCACTTGATTTTGGCGACCGAAGTCCCGCAGAAATGAAAAAGCTGCTACTTCAGCAAGGCTATGCCCGGGTACTTGTGGGTCAATCCGAGATTTTTCGCTTGGATGAAGCCCCTGACAGCACCTTTGAATTGGTGATTGATCGATTGAGCGGCGGAGCTCGGGATGAAGACACGGAGGTTCGGGCAGCGGATTCCATCCAAACGGCATTCTTTGAGGGCCGTGGAATATGCATTCTGCAAGACGACCAAGGAAACCGAAGCAACTTTTCCAATACCTTTTCTGAAGGCGATGTCCTCTTCGAGGAGCCTAGCCCAGCTTTCTTTTCCTTCAACACCCCGCAAGGCGCATGTTCCACCTGCGAGGGTTTTGGATCCGTTCTGGGCATTGACCCAGAATTGGTCATCCCAAACCCAGGACTAAGTGTCTATGAAGACGCAATCGCCCCCTGGAAGGGCGAGCGCTTGAGCGAATGGAAGGACCAGCTCATCCTGGGTGCTGAAAAAGCCGGGTTTCCCATTCACAGTCCCATCGCCAAATTGACCGCAGAGCAGTTGACTATGCTGTGGAAAGGTTGTGCGCACTTTGAAGGCTTGGATGCCTTCTTTGACTATGTGGAAAGCAAATCGTACAAGATTCAATATCGGGTGCTCCAAGCGCGTTATCGCGGCAAAACTACCTGTCCCGATTGCGGCGGTAGTCGCTTGCGCAAAGAAGCTAATTATGTCAAAATAGGCGGCGTTTCCCTGGGAGAAATCTCTACGTGGAGCATACGTGCGGCGCGGCAGTGGTTTGATACCTTAAGCCTCTCCACCAACGACCAGATCATTGCAGAGCGACTCCTGCTCGAAATCCGACGCCGCCTGGCCGTTCTGGAGCAGGTAGGACTTCATTATTTGAGCCTGGACCGCCCTGCGGCCACCTTGAGCGGTGGGGAATCTCAGCGCATTCACCTAGCAACCTCTTTGGGATCTTCCCTTGTAGGATCCTTGTACATACTCGATGAGCCGAGTATTGGCTTGCATGCTCGGGATGCCGATGATTTACTTGGTGTTCTCCTGAATCTCCGAAACCAAGGAAACACCGTGGTGGTGGTGGAGCACGATGCGCTGTTCATGCATGCCGCAGATACACTCATCGATATTGGTCCCGGAGCAGGCAGCTTGGGTGGCGAAGTGGTTTATGTAGGGCCTGGTGAGCACGTTCAGCATGCGGAGACTTTGACAGCCGACTACCTAACGGGGCGAAAGAAAATTTTCCGCCCTGCCCGTCCTATAGACGGAGCTCGCTGGATTTCTTTGAAGGGCGCGCGCCTGAACAACCTCCAATCCGTGGGGATTGATATTCCGCTCCAGCGACTCATTGCAGTTTGCGGGGTGAGTGGCAGCGGTAAGACTTCGCTGATCCGCCACATTCTGGTGCCTGCGCTTCAGAAATACTTGGGGGAATACAGCGGCCGTGGCGGGTACTATGAAGCGCTGACGGGCGACTTGCGCCACATTCGGGCCGTGGAAGTCGTGGACCAAAACCCCATCGGGAAATCCTCCCGCTCCAACCCCGTGACCTACCTCAAGGCCTACGATGACATTCGAAGTTTGTTTGCTGGGCAAAAGAATGCACAGCTTCGAGGTTTCCAAGCCAAACATTTTTCCTTTAACACGGATGGCGGCCGATGCGATGTCTGCAAAGGCGATGGATTTGTCACCGTAGAAATGCAGTTTATGGCCGACGTCCACCTCGTCTGCGAACAATGCCAAGGGAAGCGATTCCAAGAGGACGTTCTGGATGTAGAGGTACATGGCAAGAATATTTCCGATGTACTCCAAATGACGATTGCGGATGCCCATGCTTTCTTCCTGGAAATCAACGAAAAAAAGATTGCGAACAAGCTCCAACCGCTTCTGGACGTGGGCCTAGGCTATCTGCAAATGGGACAATCCAGCAGCACGCTCTCTGGCGGGGAAGGCCAGCGGGTGAAACTCGCCTCCTTTCTAGCGAAAGGCCAAACGGCTGAGCCTGTATTCTTCGTATTTGACGAACCCACAACTGGCCTGCACTTTGACGATGTACAGAAGTTGCTCACAGCCTTTGATGCCTTGTTGGAGATCGGGCATACTGTTCTAGTCATTGAGCATCAAACTGACATGCTTTCACATGCCGATTGGTTGATTGAATTGGGACCCGGCGGTGGTACCGA
>DLWR01000237.1:0-5485 GCA_003444795.1 Cryomorphaceae bacterium | reverse complement strand
CAAATGCCCGAAAAAAATCTTATTGACACGTCAAATTAGGATTCAAATTCTATCTTTGATGTCAATCTAAGTGATAAGCTTAGGTTATTGGTTTGGTGTGAGGCCTGGGTGAAAACCTAGGCCTTTCCATTTTAGGTCATTCGTATTGAGGACCTTGCACTAAGAACGTTGGCGCAACGCCTCATACAGAATGACACCAGCCGCCACACTAACATTGAGAGAATCTACCAATCCATTCATGGGGAGCTTGAGTCGATGCGGGGCTGCGTGATCCCACGAGGCATCTAAACCCTGGTCTTCCGCACCCACCACCAGGGCTATGCGCCCTCTTAGATCGGATTGATAGGGGGACTCTGCCCCTTCTAGATGCATTTGAAACGTTTTGAAGCCCTGTGCGAGGAGCCAGCCTTGTACATCTTCCCGTTTAGCCTCCACCACAGGGGTGGCAAAGAGGCCGCCTAGACTATTGCGCACAACCTCAGGACCATACACATCCGATACGGCGGATGAAGTGATAACCGCATCGACCTGGACTGCGTTGGCCGTACGCAACATGGCACCCAGATTGCCAGGTTTTTCCGTTCCGTCTGCTATGAGCACCAACGCATTTTCGGGTAAGGAAAGGGAATCTAATGTCCACGTTTTGGGCTCAAATGCGACCAGCACTTCCGCCGTCCCTTTACGAACCACCAATCGATCAAAAACCGCCGATGCGCAAGAAAAAGAACGCAAGACCACGGGCACGGTGGCGGCCTCTCGATGTATGGCTAAAATGGGCTTCCAGTCGGAAGCGAGGGCTCGTTCCACCTCCCTCAACCCTTCGACGAGGCAAATACCGTCGTTTCGGCGCGCTGCAGATTTCTCCCGCCAGCGCAGCATGGTCTTAAACTTGGGATTCTGGGTGCTCTCAATGACCATCATCCACCGATTCGTTTAACCTTAAAACCTTCCGACTGGAGGTATCCCTCCGCCTTTGTCCGAACATCCCCTTGAAGAAGGATCTCAGATGCATCGACACTCCCCCCAACCCCAAGGCGGGATTTTAATTTTTTACTCCATTCCTGGCTATCGACAAAAGGATCTTGAAAGGTCAAGACAGTCACTGTTTTTCCTCCTCGCCCCTTCTTTTCAAAGCCCATATGTACCCATTTTGAACCGCCTTCAAGGCTTTGCGTGTCGTCATCTTTCCAGGGGATTCTTTCATTCGAAAGAGGTGCCTCTACACCTAAGGCATTTGCCAGCGCATCGGCAAATGGATTGCTCGACACAAACGGGCCCGAGCCACTGCGATCGAAACGCTTTTTAGCCATGAAGCAACCGAGTATATACGTTTAAGTAGCTGTCGCCAATCTGATCCATGGAAAAAGTAGCGGCTGCCTCGACGGCTTTTTCTGCAAATTCAGCCAATAATGGAGGATTCTGCAGGAGCTGAATGGCATGCGCCGCCATTGCCTCAATGTCTCCTACTGGCTCTAGAAATCCATTCACACCATGGCTGATAACTTCTGGCAAGCCTCCCACACGAGAAGCAATAACAGGAACTCCTGAGGCCATCGCTTCCAAGGCTGCAAGCCCAAAGCTTTCAGATTCGGATGGGAGTAAAAATAAATCGGAAACCCCTAAAATGCTTTCTACTTCTGAGGTCTTGCCCAAGAAGAGAACATGCTCCACAATGCCCAAATGGCGCGCCAAAGATTCGGCTTCTGGGCGTTCGGGGCCGTCACCAACGAGGACCAGTTTGGCCGGACAAGCCTCGACAACCCGTGCAAAAACATGGAGCACATCGGGAATGCGCTTCACTTTTCTAAAGTTGGATACGTGAGCAACGATGGCCACTCCCGGTGCGGCAATCCGTGAACGGGCACTCGCGTCCCCGCGACAATACCGAGTCATATCCACAAAATTGGGAATAACTTCAATTTCGCGCTTGATGTTGAACTGGGAAATGGTTTCCTGGCGCAAGGCTTCCGATACTGCCGTCACCGCCGTAGAATGGTTGATGGAAAAGCATACCGCCGGCTTGTACGCGGGGAGCTGGCCCACCAAGGTGATATCTGTCCCATGCAAGGTCGTGACCACGGGGATTTCCAAGCCTTGGTCCTTTAAAATTTGGCTTGCCATAAAAGCGGCATAGGCATGAGGAATGGCATAGTGCACGTGCAAAATGTCCAAGTTCTCCTTCAAAACTGCGTCCACCATCGCGCTGGAAAGGGCCAATTCATAGGGTTGATAGAGAAAGAGCGGGTAGTCTTGGACCTGCACTTCGTGGTAGTGCACGGAGGGGTTGAAAGGGTCCAAACGGACCGGCAAGGCATAGCTGATGACGTGTACCGAATGCCCTTGGCGCCCAAAATGGTTGGCCAATTCTGTCGCCATAACCCCAGAACCACCAAAAGTCGGATGGCAAACAATGCCGATGCGCATCAGGGTTCGAGGATTTGATTGTGTTTATAGACCAATTGCTTTTCTACTTCACCTTGGTCGTTGAAATAGGTGGCTGTGCCATGAATCTCGCCGCGCACATAAGGGAATTCCACCGCAGGTTTACCGTTATCGTGGTACCAAATAGCCGTTCCGTGCTTTTGGTTATTCACCCACGGGATGCGGCTTTGCAAGACACTAGTGGCGTAGTAGGTTCGTTCTTCTCCGTGCAAACGGCCGTAGCGCCAAGTTGTGACGTGGGTCAATCGGCCCACTTGATCAAACTCTTTTTCTTCTCCGTGTTTTTGTCCTTCGAGCCACTCGTTGAAGATGAGCACTTGGCCTGAAGCGTGGAACTCCCACATGGGACCCTGAAGCAATCCATCCTTGAAATGGGAGATGGTTCGCGGCTTTCCAGATCCGAAGTACTGGACGTAGGCACTATCTGTCAAGAAGCCGTCAGCGGCCTTCTGAACCTGCCCCATGGCGGGGAAGGCGAGCAGAATGTTAATCCACCAGAGCGACTTGAACCGCTTCTTGAATTCGGGTCCGAATGTCCAATTGGCCAAGGAGAGGGTTGTTCGCATTGGGATAAACTCTGTTCGACAAGAATACAAGAACAATGCCCGTTTCCGGGTCTGCCCATGCAAAAGTACCGGTAAAACCGGTGTGCCCAAAGCTCAGCGGACTCACGCAGCCACAGGTGGGGCCGGGACCGCTCGTCTGAGGCCGGTCAAAACCAAGACCTCGTCGATTCCCTTCGTCACAAGCATAACAGGAAGAGAAAGCCTGAATAGTTTTAGGCTCCAAGTATTGGTAGCCGTTCCAACGACCGCCTTGCAAAAAGAACTGCATCATCCTGCCCACATCCTGCGCCGACCCAAAAAGCCCGGCATGCCCAGCCACGCCGCCTAAGAGCGCCGCACCCTGGTCGTGCACCGTCCCGCGAAGCAATTGACGGCGAAACGTTTGGTCATTTTCCGTCGGGGCAAGGTGAAGAATGGCTGCGCTAGCATCCCCACTGGATAGCGCTTTTTGCAGGGGGTTGTACTGCAAATGAATGCCCATGGGCGCATACCAATTGGTTTCTAACACGTCATCCAAGGGGGCGCCATAGTAGCGCTCTAACCATCGCTGGTGGAGGTAGTAGCCCAAATCGCTGTACTTGTACTTCTTCGGGCCCAGCTCGGCGCCTGCAATTCGTGCCAGCACAGAATCCCGAAGGTCTGCCCGGCTGTACACCCCGATAGCCACCTGTTTGGGAAAGGTGGTGCTTTGGGTGGTTCGGAAGTAGCGGTTGTCCAAATTCCCATCCTTCCACAAGTAGTCTTGATAGAATGGAATCCATGCGGGCAAGCCCGATTGATGCGATAAAATATCCCCCATTTCTAGATCGCCCACGGGGGAAGAACCAAGCTCAGGCAAGAATTCCACCATAGGCGTACCCAATAGGCTAGACGTACCTCCAGTGGCCTCTGCAAAGTCCATGATGAGGGGTACGGAGGCCAAAATTTTAGTGACACTTGCTAAATCGTACCGATCAGTGGGCTCCACAGGGTTCGTGCCGTCCAACGTCCCCCAGACTTCGTTCAAAACCACTTTTCCGTGTCGCGCCAAGAAGACTTGACAGCCGGGATAGGCCCCCTTGCGAAGCCCCTCTTCAACAATAGCGTCAATGTTTTTGATCAAATCCGTTTGAAACCCTGCTTCACCCATCGTGGTGCTTGGCATTATAGGATTGAAATTCAGGCCAGAAACGGGAATTCGACCCGACAGAAGTTTGGGGCTAAAGGATTCTATGGCCCCCTGAATGGCTTGAACAGCCTGTGGAACATTTTCATAGCCCAGAATCAGGGCATCAAACGTCTCGATGAGGAGATTGGGCGGGAGAGCTGAACCATCGGAAAAAGTTCTTAGCCCATAGGGGTTGCCAAGGTGCACCAATCCGACCTCAATGCCCTTGGATTTCCACGCTTTGGCCTGTTCGATAACCGATTTTGGGAGTCGAGCTGATTTCCACGGATTGGCCGATGAGCCCATGTGAAAGATCCAAATTCGGGGAGGGGTAAATCCTCGAGAATCCTTGAAATAATTCGCCAAACCGGCCTCCACATCGGGTAGGGCGCTAAAGCCTACCAACCCAGCGGGCACGGACTCACCCATAGCCACCAAATAGAGGGGGTCCTCCACCAGAGAGGAGCGTGACGTTCGACTCACCATGGAATCCGGATCATACACCAGGGTAGCTGCCGCTTTGTAAACAGCGGTATTCAATTCTTCGCGGCGTGGGAGCGGGGCATCTTCTAGGCTGGGAATAGCGCCCCCTTCTGGTACATAACGTGCTTTAGCTGCCAGGATACGCCCGACATGAGTTTCTAATTCCGCACGGGTTAACCGACCACTTTCCACGGCCCGGGCAATGGCTTTCACCGCCGCCTTCGGATCTGCCACAAAAAGTAGGACATCATTTCCAGCCTCAATGGCTTGAATTTCAATTTCACCGGGCGTCAAGTCCTGGGCAAGCCCTTTCATGTTCAAGGCATCCGTAAAAATCAAGCCCTCAAAGTGCAACGAGTCGCGCAACCAGTGCGTCACGATGGGTTTAGAAATGGATGCTGGGGTCCCTGTGGGGTCCAGCGCAGGAATATTCAAGTGGGCGACCATGATGGCGCCTACACCCGATTGAATCGCATTTTCGAAAGGCCGCATCTCTCGATTCCGGAGGGTTGGCAGGGAGTGATTGAGCGTGGGTAAGGTCTTGTGGCTGTCGCTATCTGTGTCGCCATGGCCGGGGAAGTGCTTCGCACAGGCCATTACCCCTTGGCTTTGCAGGCCCCACAACTCACTAGTGGCCATGCGGTTCACGTCGTCCACATCTGAACCCAAGGAACGCTGGCCTATAATGGGATTGGCCGGATTGGTGTTTACATCCACCACAGGGCTAAAGTTGACATGGATGCCCAAGGACCTTGATTCTTGCCCCAGGGATTTGCCATAGGCACGGGCCAAATCAGCTTGACGCGTCGCGCCTAGGGTCCGCGGCCACGGCAGGCGCGCCCAAGGA
>DLWR01000046.1 GCA_003444795.1 Cryomorphaceae bacterium | reverse complement strand
ACCTCTACCTGCAGCGCGATCAAAAAATCAGCCAAACGCAAGGGAGTGTGGCCGTTCGAACAGAACAAGTGGTCCTTGGCGCCGGACTGGAATACTTCAACCATAGGAGCAGTGAGCGTTTGAGCATTATGGAGTACCCCTATACCCAAGATGGCTACCTACTTAATATCTACTCAAAACAGGTGGATAGCTTGCGAAGCGGCGGCTTCCGCATCCGCTTGGGCATGCTGGCCAAAGTGGGTGAAGGAACCCGAATTTCCGCCTTTTGGACCGGTACCTCGCTGTTGAGCAGCAATTGGTATTACCGCTACCGCATTTATGACAACCCCGCCAATCCGGTGAATGTAGGCGTGGATGCCTTTGAACTCTACCAAGACGAATCTTTCCGAACCATTCAACCTTCCACGGCGGGCGTGGGCATTGCACACGTGATAGGACAGCAGGGTTTTGTCTCCGCGGAATACCGCTATACAGGCGCACCAGATAATCCGATCTATTCGCCCATCGAATTCCTAGCCATTGGCCGCGAAATTGGACAAGAGCTTCAAGGAAGCCACGACCTGCGCCTCGGCACGGAATGGCGTCTGGATGCCCAATCCTTTCGAGCAGGCTTCCGCAGCATGTCCAAAGCCAGCAACTTCAAGGAACATTCTGGTTATCAACAGGTATCTGCCGGTTGGGGTATTCGGGGCAATGAATGGTTCTTCGACCTAGCGCTCGTAGGACAGTTTCGCAAAGGCCAGATCCTGCACCCCTTGAGTGGGGAGACCATTTATTTACCGAGTGCGACCGGCATGCTGGTAGCCACCTATTCGGTGCGCTTGCGTTAAGCCCTTCTGCCCTATTTTAGGGACATGAAGAAAATGACATGGGTAGGTTTGAGCCTGATGCTCGCCGGATCCCTTTTTGCACAGAGTACGAGCGCCCTTAAATGGCGTTCTATTGGTCCCGCGGTGACTTCAGGGCGTATCGCGGATATGGCTGTAGATCCTACCAATCCCGATCGATGGGTAATCGCCACGGCCTCCGGAGGCGTCTGGCTAACGGACAACCACGGGTTAAGCTTTGAACCTGTATTCGACGGGGAAGGCTCCTATTCTATTGGCTGTGTGACCCTCGATCCCAGCAATCCCAACACGGTTTGGGTAGGCTCTGGCGAAAACAACAACCAGCGTTCCGTGGCCTATGGCGATGGGGTGTATCGCTCTCAAGATGGGGGACATTCCTGGACCAATATGGGCTTGAAAAACTCGGAACACATTGGCATGATTGCCGTTCACCCCAGCAACTCCAACGTTGTTTGGGTGGCAGCATACAGCCCTGTTTGGAGCGCCGGCGGCGACCGCGGCATTTACAAGACTACCGATGGCGGCCAAAACTGGCGTCGCGTATTGCACGTGTCCGACCACACGGGCTTCAATGAAGTACATGTGGATCCTCGCAATTCCAAAGTCCTTTATGCGACGGCGCACCAGCGTCGCCGCCACGTATGGACCTATATTTCGGGGGGACCTGAAAGTGGTTTGTATAAATCCGAAGACGGCGGTGAGACGTGGAACGAACTAAAGAACGGCCTGCCCAGCGGGGACAAGGGCCGTTTTGCGCTGGCCATTTCACCCGTCAATCCTGATGTCATCTACTGCATGGTCGAAGGACATGGTTTGTACAAGAGCTCCGACCGTGGGGCGAGCTTCAGCAAGCAAAGCGATCACGCGACCAGTGGCAATTACTATGTGGAGCTCTTTGCGAGTCCACATGATGTAGATATCGTCTATTCCATGGACACCTATGCCCAATGGTCGGAAGATGGTGGCAAGACGTTCAAGGGCCTAGGGGAACGCGGCAAGCATGTGGACAATCACGTGGCTTGGATCGATCCCACCAACCCCAAGCACCTCATTTTGGGCTGCGATGGAGGCCTCTATGAAACGTGGGACCATGCAAGCAGCTGGCATTTCAAGTCCAACCTTCCTGTTACGCAGTTCTACCGAGTGGCCGTAGATCAGGCCACGCCATTCTACAATGTCTACGGCGGAACCCAGGACAATTTCTCTTTGGGTGGACCCAGCCGTACCATAAACGATCGAGGTATCGTGAACAGCGATTGGTACGTCACTCAAACGGGAGATGGCTTTGAATCTCAAGTAGATCCCATCAATCCCAACATCGTCTACGCACAAGCTCAGTATGGCTGGCTCCAACGCTATGACCGCCAGAGTGGCGAAGGGGTGCCCATCAAACCCATTGAAGGACCCGGCGAAAAGGCCTACCGATGGAACTGGGATGCCCCATTGCTCATTAGTCCGCATGACAATAAGACGCTCTACTTCGCCGCCAACATGCTTTTCAAAAGCACCGACCGCGGCAACAACTGGACGGCCATTTCAGGTGATTTGACCCGCCAAATTGATCGTAATGCCCTCCCTGTTATGGGTAAAGTTTGGAGCATGGATGCGATTGCAAAGAACCAGAGTACAACTATTTACGGCAACATCGTTGCGCTAAACGAATCCCCCGTAGCCAAAGGCTTGTTGTACATAGGTACCGATGATGGTTTGGTCCAAATCAGCGAGAACGACGGCCGCGAATGGCGCAAAGTCGAAAAATTCCCTGGTGTTCCCGCCAACACCTACGTCAATGATTTGAAGGCGTCTTTACACGATGCCAACGTTGTATATGCGGCCTTCAACAACCACAAAAATGGCGATTTCAAGCCGTATGTTTTGGTATCCAAGAACAAGGGCAAGACCTGGGAAATCATTACCGGAGATTTGCCTGAACGTGGATCTGTCTACAGCATTGCACAAGACCACATCGATCCCAACCTCCTCTTCGCAGGAACGGAATTTGGCATTTACTACTCGACCACAGGCGGCACGACCTGGAAAAAATTGGGCAGTGGTCTGCCTACCGTAGCGGTTCGTGATATCGAGGTGCAGCGCCGCGAAAATGACCTGGTTGTCGCTACGTTTGGTCGCGGTTTCTATGTCTTGGACGACTATAGTGCTTTGCGCGAATTCAGCCAAAAAGTCACCGACAAAAACGCGCACATTTTTGATGTCAAACCCGGTCTGCTTTACCACGAAGCCAGCCCCATTGGCTATGGCCCTCCAGGATTCATGGGTGCCGAGTACTTTATGGCGAGCAACCCCGATGTGGGAGTCACATTGACCTACCACATCAAAGAGGCACCAAAGACCCTGAAGGCCAAGCGCCAAGCCGAGGAGAAGAAAAACCCCGACGCCATCAAATACCCGAGTGCGGCTGAAATTCGCGCCGAGGACCAAGAGGTGGAGCCCTATCTGATGGTGGTTATTCGGGATGCCTCCGGCACTCCATTGCGCCGATTGGTTCGCTCGTACAGCAGCGGCATCGCCCGCTTCACCTGGGATGGCAAGGTGGCTCGTCAAGATGCGCCAAAACGCGCCGCTCATTTTGTAGCGCCAGGAACCTACAGCGCCCAGCTGGTCGGCTTTGCCAATGGCCAGTTTGACACGCTGACGTCGCCCAAGAGTTTTGAGGTCAAGCACCTCAACAATTTGACCTTGCCGACCACCAACGGGGAACTATTGGCGTTCCAACAGCGCGTCAACCAAGTAAGCCGGCGCTTTGATCGCTTTGAAATGACCTACCGCGAAACGGTTTCGCTTGCCAAGGACTTGTACGAGGCGCTGAAATACAGCCCAGCAGCTAACCCTGCTGATGTTCAGAGTGTTCTGGTCGTACAAACCGCCTTGAACGCCATGGACATTGTCTTGAATGGCGATGCTTCGCTGTCCAAGCGTGAGTTTGAAACCCTCCCTGGACTTGCTGATCGACTCTCCACAGCTACCTGGGGTTCCTATGGCATGCGCAGTGAAGTGACGGGCACGATGAAGGCCCAACTGAACATGGTGGAGGCCGAATTGCCCAAGCTCGAGAAAGAACTTGAAGCCTTGCAAGCCACGCTTAAAGCGCTTGAAACCAAAAGCATCAAAGATGGCGCCCCCTATGTGCGCGGCGGATTGGACAAGCCTTTACCTTAATAGATCGCCGCGCCCAAGCTTGGGCGCGGCCTCCTTTTTTGCGCCCGACTGGGCGGATAAAAAAAGGCGCCCCGTGGGGCGCCTTTTTCAGTATCTAGTTTAACCTGTTTAGAAACGGTAGACGAAGGCATTGATGTTCATTCCAGCTCCCACGGAAGCAAAGAGAACTACGTCGCCTTTGGCCACGCTGTGTCCCTGGTAGTTCTCATGGCGTACCATATCCAACAAGGTGGGAACGGTAGCGACTGAGCTATTGCCCATCCACTGAATGGACATGGGCATCACGGCATCCAAATCCGCTTTCATGCCGTACAGCTTGTACAAACGTTCACCAACGGCATGGTCCAATTTAGCATTCGCTTGGTGCATGAAGATTTTCTTCACTTCGGAGAGGTCCACCCCTGCGTTGTCGAGCGCCGCCTTCATAGCGTCGGGCACGTTGCGAATGGCAAACTCATAGATTTTGCGGCCCTTCATCTTGATCAAACGATCGGTGCGGTCAAGTTCCGGATTGTTCGAAGGATTGGATTTCAAAAAGTAGGCTTCGTTTTTGGTGTAGGACACTGCCGAACGCCCAATGATACCTGTTCCTTCTTCCGCGTCTTTCAGCTCAAAACAAGCCGCTCCAGCGCCGTCCGAGAAGATCATCGAGTCACGGTCGTGTGGGTCGACAATACGGGAAAGGGTTTCGCACCCAATGACTAGCGCTTTTTTCGCCATCCCCCCGCGCAGATAAGCTTCGGCAACCAGAACCCCCTGAATCCAACCAGGGCAGCCTGCCAGCACATCAAAAGCCACCACATTGGGGTTTTCAATGCCCATTTCGTGCTTCACACGTGAGGCAATGCTCGGCATTTGCTCCATTACGCGGGAACCATGTTCGATATCTCCAAAATTTTGGCCTACAATCAGTAAGTCCAAATCTTCTGCATCCCAACCTGCATCCTCTAGGGCTTTCTGCCCTGCGATGGCGCCCAAATCTTTGGAGGTTTGGTCCGGGCGCGCATAACGACGCTCGGCGATTTCGGTGATGTTTTGGAACTTTTCAATAATCACTTCGTTAGGTTGAGCGAATGGAGTTCCATCCTCATCCAAAAAGTGGCGATCCAAAAAAGCACTATTGGGTACATTCACTTCAGGCACGCAAGACCCTGTGCCCGTGATAACAATCGCTGGTTTCATGGGCGCAAAAGTACCCCTTTTTGATGAGATGGGCCGTACTTTTGCCCATATGAACTCGAGCGACCTTCACGACGACCACGATCACCTTGGATCGGCGTTTGACACACCGCTGCGCCCAGATGCCTTTGAGCTTTCGGAGGATGAAAAGATTGCACGCATTGAAACACATATTCGTGGCATCTTGAACACCTTGGGGATGGACCTGTCCGATGACAGCATAAAGGGCACTCCGAAAAGGGTCGCAAAGATGTTTGTCAAAGAGGCCTTTGGCGGTCTAGACCCGGCCAAAAAACCAGTTCTGAACACCTTTGAGAATTCCTACCAGTACGGCGAAATGCTCGTGGAGAAAAACATCGTGGTGTATTCGACCTGTGAACACCACCTTCTCCCCATTGTTGGTCGCGCTCATATTGCCTACCTGTCTAAAGATCGGGTGATTGGCTTGAGTAAGATGAACCGAATCGTCGATTTCTACGCGAAGCGCCCACAGGTTCAAGAGCGTTTGACCCGCCAAATCACCGCGGCCCTCCAAGAGGCCTTGGGAACCCCTGACGTGGCGGTGCTCATCGATGCCAAACACCTTTGTGTGAATGCGCGCGGCATTCGGGACATCGATTCCAGCACGATAACCTCAGAATACGGCGGCCGATTTGCGCATGAAGACGGATTAAAGCAAGATTTTCTTTCGTACATCCAATTAAAAACCGAATTTGGGGACGAATGAGCCAGTTGCACATTTTTGACAGCCACCAAGGCAGCTTACAACCCTTCCGCCCCGTGCAGGAGGGACACGTGGGACTCTATGTCTGTGGCCCAACTGTCTACAGCAATGTTCATTTGGGCAATGTTCGCACCTTTTTATCTTTTGACTTAGTCTTCCGCTACCTGCAGTACCAAGGATACAAGGTGCGCTATGTTCGGAATATTACCGATGCCGGTCACCTCGTGGACGATGCGGATGAAGGTGAAGACAAAGTTGGGGCTCGTGCCAAGGTGGAGAAGCTGGAACCTATGGAAATTGTTCAGCGCTACACCGTGGATTTCCACAATGTCATGCGCGCCTTCAATACACTCCCGCCCTCCATTGAACCTACCGCCACTGGACATATCGTCGAACAAATTGCGATGACGCAACAACTCATTGCCAACGGATGGGCCTATGAAGCCAATGGCTCCGTGTACTTTGACGTGGAGACCTATAGCCAGACCCATCCCTACGGTGAACTATCTGGCCGAAACATTGATGAAATGCGCTCGGGCACCCGCGATCTGGACGGTCAAAGTGACAAGCGCTCTCCTTTGGATTTTGCGCTTTGGAAAAAGGCTTCTGATGCGCACATCATGCGTTGGGCCAGTCCATGGGGCGATGGATTCCCCGGCTGGCACCTGGAGTGTTCAGCGATGAGCACCAAGTACTTGGGCGAGACCTTTGATATTCACGGCGGCGGAATGGACCTCAAATTCCCGCACCACGAATGTGAAATCGCCCAGAACAAAGGCGCAACGGGTTGTGGCGGTGCCAACGTATGGATGCATGCCAACATGCTGACCCTCAACGGGAAGCGCATGTCCAAATCCACCGGAAACACCTTGCTCCCCGGAGAATTGCTTTCTGGCGATTCCCCGCACTTGACCAAGGGATATTCCGCCTCTGTCGCGCGCTTCTTTATCCACCAAGCCCATTACCGCTCCGTGTTGGACTTCTCGGATGAGGCCCTTCAAGCGGCCGAAAAAGGCTACCAACGCCTGACCCATGCCCTGCAAACGCTGGAAAAGCGTGTGGGTGGTGGACCCGCAAAGGGAACGTTTGATGTGGATGCTTGGCAGGAACGCTGTTTGGATGCCATGAACAACGATTTCAACAGCCCCATCCTAATTGCCCACCTCTTTGATGCGGTTAAAGCCATTCAGGCCGACCAGAACGACAACAGTCACCTCGGACAGGAAGGCGCTGCCGCCTTGCTGGGCCACATGAGAGCATGGATGTTTGAGGTCCTGGGGCTACACCCAGAATCAGCGAACAGCACCGGAAGCGGCTCTTCACAAAAGGCTCTGGACGCAGCCATGCATATCGTGTTGGACGCTAGACGTAAAGCGCGTGAGCAAAAAGACTGGGCGACCAGCGATGCCATTCGCGACCAACTTGCTGCAGGGGGCATCCAGGTCAAAGACGGACCCGACGGAAGCACCTACAGCATTCAAGAATGAAGCCACTCAGCTGGATTCTAGGTCTACCCTTCCTCCTGCTGATTGGAGTGTATAAATATCTCATTTCCCCTTTTACTCCGCCCTCTTGTCGGCACACGCCGACTTGCTCGAGCTATGCTTCGGAAGCGGTTCGGGAGTGGGGCCCCCTTGAAGGGGGTTGGATGGCGATGAAGCGCATTGGACGCTGCCACCCCTGGGGCAGCCATGGCTGGGATCCCGTACCTAAAAAGTCCGCTAAAAACGACAAATAAGCGACCCGCGTCACCTAGTGGTTCCGTGGACTTCGGTATCTTCGTTTCATGCTACTAACCCTTACTTGGGCCGCGGAACGCGGATTGGAACTCGGCCCACTCTTCCTGCGCTATTATCAGGTGCTTTTCTTCGCCGGATTTTTGCTAGGCTTTTACCTCATGCGCCGCTATTTTGAAAAGGAAGGTGTCGACCAGGAAGTTCTAGACAATCTGCTCATCTACACCGTAGTGGCCACCATTATTGGCGCGCGCTTGGGACATGTCTTTTTCTACGACTGGTCGTATTACAAGCAGCATGTCGCCGAGATTTTCATGCCTTGGAAAGGAGGACTCGCCTCGCATGGCGCGGCCATCGTCATCCCACTTACCCTCTATTATTTCAGCCAAAAATTCAAGAAGGATCTAGGGCATTCCTTTTTATGGCTGATGGACCGAGTGGTGATCACTGTGGCACTCGCAGGTGCCTTGATTCGCCTGGGCAATTTCACCAACTCAGAGATCTACGGCGAGCCCGCCAACCATACGTTGGAAACAGTCTACGTTCGGCCCGTAATGGACTACATGGAACAGTATTTCTCCGATCAAGTCACCGACTTAGAATTCATCTCCACCGGTGAAGTGCTGGTGACGGACAGCCTAGAGCTCCCGCAATACGATCTCATTATCACCCCCGCTGAAAATGTGGAAATCGGAGCCCTTCAATCCATGCTCGAAGTCCACTTGATTCCCCTCTTCAACCTCCAAAAGAAAGACAACCGACACCTGTACATCCCGGACGATTCCTATGTCCAGCCCATGGATGGAGGTGCCTATCATGTCACCGTTTACGGAATTCCCCGCCTCCCTTCGCAACTTTTTGAGTCCCTGGGCTATCTCCTCATATTTGTTCTGCTTTTCTTCTTGGGCG
>DLWR01000111.1 GCA_003444795.1 Cryomorphaceae bacterium | reverse complement strand
CAAGGGCCGGGTGAACCCGCGAATCAGCCGCAGAGGTTAGTTTGCGGAGCCCGTCCAAGTCATGGACTGATTGAGATTTAGCCTGTACCTCTTGAACGTCTACCCAAAGCCATCCTACGGAGTCTCCATCCAGCCATGGATTCAAGGGCATCGTAGCCAAAGCCTTGAAGACAGCTTCTGGGGTGTCAGCGGCTCCTGCGCGTCCCAGGTTGGCACGTATGCCAATGTCTTCGGCCACCCCCACAAAAACATAGGTTCCTTGACCGGGCTCCTGGGCTTGCAGGAGGTCGCCAAGGCGCCGTTCGCCGGCACGCGCTACAAATGCGTCAAAGGGATTCATTGGCCAGAAACAAAAGTGCGTTCAATTAACTGTTCTCCAAATCGGTAGGGTATGCTCGCCAAGCGTTCAATGGGTTTGGTCAAGCATACATGGGCTTCCTTGCCTATGGCGATGGACCCGAAGCGATCGCTCGCTTGAAGGGCCGAGGCCCCATTGAGGGTAAGCCCTACTAAACCCTCCATGGGGGTCAGTTTCATTTGATGGCAAGCGAGGCTCCATGCTGTGAGCAAATTGCTGCTGGGTGCGGAGCCTGGATTGAAATCCGAGGCAATAGCCAAGGGCAAACCCGCATCAATAATGCGTCGGCCGGGCGTATAGGGAATGTCTAAAAAGAGGGAGCAACCTGGAAGTGCTACGGGCATAGGGCCATTGCCCGTGGACCAGGCCTGAACCAGGTCAGCCAGGTCGGTATCGCTCATGACCTCCAGGTGGTCCACGCTCAACGCTTTGGACGCGATGCTCGCTTGCAAGCCACCGGTGGAGGTAAATTGGTTCACATGGGCTTTTAAGGGCAGTCCTAAGGCGAGTGCCGCATCTGCTAGCTGGGTAAGTTCCGTGGGAGTGAAGTAGTTCTCTTCACAAAAGATGTCGACAAAATCAGCCAAACTTTCCGCAGCGACCGCGGGCAGCATTTCCGTTAGGACCTCGTTGAAATAGGCTTCGCGCTGGCCTTGATGCCGCTTGGGGACGGCATGCGCTCCCAAAAAGGTCGCGAACAAGGGCATGCGCGTGAGCGATTTGGCCCGCTGAATGACGCGAAGCATCTTTAGTTCCGTCTCCAAGGATAAGCCATACCCGCTTTTTATTTCCACTACGGCAGTACCCGTGCTACGGGCTTGGGTCAAACGCCGGAGAAGATCTTCCAGCAGCTCGTCCTCAGAGCGGGAGGCTAGCGCGGCAGCTGAGTTTAGGATGCCACCACCAGCCGCAGCGATTTCCGCATAGGTCGCGCCGCGCATCCGCATTTCAAATTCTTCGGAGCGCTCTTTGGCAAAGACCATGTGCGTGTGAGAATCCACAAAGGCGGGAAAAGCCCAGCGGCCGGTGCCATCGATTCGGCGCACCTGCTCGGGAAATTGACCATCTTTCAACGAGGCCATTGGCCCAAGGGCGACAATCTTTCCGCCTTCCATATCGAGAAAGGCGTTGGATAGGCAGGCCGCTTGGTCCATGGCCGGACCGGCAAGAAAGGCGGCGGAGGCGACTTCTGTCTCCACCAAAGCGATGCCTGCGAGGTTTTCCAATCGGGTGCGCATGGAACGAAGGTAGGGTATCGCGTATTTTTGAGGATATGGCAGGTAACACCTTTGGCGAGATTTTTCGCCTAACCACGTTTGGAGAATCGCACGGAGCAGCCATGGGCGGCGTGCTGGATGGAATGCCTGCCGGTATCTGGGTGGACCTAGAAGCGGTTCAAGTGGCCCTAGATCGGCGCAAACCCGGTCAGGGGGCGCTCACCACGGCGCGAAAAGAAAGTGATACCGTGGAATTTCTGTGCGGCTTTCACCCGGTGCCAAATGCGGAAGGCCATGTTCAAACACTTGGCAGCCCCATTGGATTTCAGATTCGCAATGCGGATGCCCACTCCAAAGACTACGATGCATTGGCCCAGACATTCCGGCCTTCGCATGCGGATTACACCTATCAGGCCAAATATGGGCTCCGCGACTACCGAGGAGGTGGCCGCTCTTCCGCCCGGGAAACCGTGAGTCGGGTAGTGGGCGGAGCCTTGGCGTCTGCATTGCTCCCGAAGGACCTTCAAATTCATGCTTACGTGCAGCGCATGGCCGGGGTGGGGATTCCCGAGGATGCAGTATTCGCACCCGCCGATGCCCGCAATCATTCCACCGGTTGTCCGCATCCAGAGACGGCATCGGCCATGGAAACAGCGCTTTTGACGCTGAAGGATCAGGGCGATACCGCTGGGGGCGTCATCGCCTGCCAGATTACTGGAGTGCCTGCCGGGTGGGGTGAACCAGTCTTTGACAAACTGCATGCTCGATTGGGCTACGCGATGCTTGGCATTAACGCGGCGAAGGGCATTGAATTTGGCAGTGGATTTGCGGGTTCTGAATCCACGGGAAGCCGGCAAAACGATGCCTTCACCAACCTGGGTCAAACCTCCACCAACCATTCGGGAGGCATTCAGGGAGGAATTTCCAATGGGATGCCCATCGAGTTCCGCATTGCCTTTAAACCCATAGCCTCTATTCGTCAGGAACAAAACTCAGTGGATGCAGCGGGCCGTCCTGTCACACTCAAAATTGAAGGTCGTCACGATCCAGCGGTGCTTCCCCGAGCCCTACCCATTGTGGAAGCGCTGGCCGCGCTCGTGCTGGCGGACTTTTACTTGGCACAACGCTTTCAACTAAACGCTTGATATGAAACTACATACGAAAATTGTCCTGGGCATGGTCCTGGGGATTGTTTGGGCCGTAACCAGCACGTACTGGAACGGAGCAACCTTCACCCAAGATTGGCTGGCCCCCTTTGGAACCATCTTCATCAATGCGCTGAAACTCATTGCCATTCCATTGGTCCTCTTTAGCATCATCGATGGGGTGGGGCAGTTAGGGGATCCAAAAGCCTTAGGCCGAATTGGCGGAAAGGCCCTCGGCCTCTATGTGGGCACCACGCTGGTTGCCATCGTGATTGGCCTGGCTCTGGGCAATCTCACCCAGCCGGGTACCTTCGCCTCAGGCGACCAAATTGTGGACAACCGCTTGGGATTTGAGGCCTGGCTTCAGGAAAACGACAAACCCTCTCCAGACGGGCAATGGTGGAGTCAGCAGCCGGAATATGCCGATCGCCTCGAAAACCTTCCCGCTGAAGCGACGGACAGTGATTTGACCGATAAAATTTCGGCCGCACGTGCAGAATCTGATCGTGGACCGCTGGCCTTCCTCGTCGACATCGTACCTAGCAACATCTTCCTCGCGTTTAACAATTCGCTGATGCTCCAAGTCATCTTCTTTGGTCTCTTTTTTGGCGTCGCCATTGTCATGCTTCCCAAAACGGGCACAGAAACCCTGCGCGCCTTCATGAGCCAATCTTCCCAAGTATTTATCAAAATGGTGGAGATCGTCATGCTGGGAGCGCCCTTCTTTGTCTTCGCCCTGATGGCCAGCACCCTGACCAAGTTGGCAGGCGATGACCCTAGCCGTCTAGTGGAACTCTTTTCATCTTTTAGCGTCTACATGTTAACCGTGGTAGCTGGCTTGCTTGTCATGGCGCTCCTCGTATATCCGACATTGGTGTGGCTATCGGTCCGTAAAAAAGGCTATTCATGGTGGAAGACCTTCAAATTCTTGCATCTGAACATTCGACCTGCACAACTCCTCGCTTTTAGCACGAGTTCTTCCGCGGCCACCTTGCCAGTGACCATGGACTGTGTGCATGACGACCTCAAAGTGGGCGAAGAAATTTCCCAGTTCACCTTGCCTATAGGGGCGACTGTCAACATGGATGGAACCAGTTTGTATCAGGCGGTGGCGGTTCTCTTCTTGGCGCAATTGCACGGGTTGGATTTGAGTTTAGCGCAAGAAATGATTATCGTCTTCACGGCAGTGATGGCGTCTATTGGTGCGGCGGCTATTCCTTCTGCG